>JACPYM010000123.1 GCA_016196035.1 Acidobacteriota bacterium
TGCCATTTGCACCGGCACCGCGAAAGTAGGACGGACTTTAGTCTGTCCAGACCAACTGGACAGACTAAAGTCCGTCCTACTTTCGCAGTGCAAACCAAAAGGCGGAGTCGAGCCACGCGCTCAACTCCGCCTTTCGTTCATTTCACAGCTTCAGCCATGCCAGCTTGAAGTTTCTTTAGTTGTTGCCCCGCGTTGGCATTGTGCCACCGCCACTGCTGCTCGAACGTTCCGGTGCCGGCGCGGAAATCGTGGCCGCCGGAGCGCTGGTAATCGTCGAAGGCGCGGAAGTTGAAACGCTGCGCGAACCAAAGCCGCCGCTGTCAATGCCGCGGCTTTCGGCGCTACGGCCAAAGCCGTTATCAATGCCGCGGTTGGACGGGATTTCGCGACGAATCGGTTCGCGATCATTCCCAGTCACGACCCGCGCGGGCAACCCGCCAGCGACTACGCCGCCACCATTGTTGTTATTGTTTCCATTTGGATAGTAGTAAGGATAGCCGCCGTAGAACGGATTGTACCAATAGCAATCCGCCCAATTGCGATAAAAGCCGAAGCCGTAGGGCGAGGTCAGGAAGCCGCGATACGGCACAAAGGTGTAGCAGCCGTAAAACGCGTTATAAAACCAGCCGCCTGACAACAGGCTATTCTGCCGCAACGATGACAGATTCGCGGCCACCAGCGTTTGGGCGCGGTTGAAGCTCCAGGCGTCGAAGCTATCTATCGCGTCTTTGTCCACTTTGGCGAGTTCGGGTTTCTCATTGCCGCCCGTCAGACGCACGAGTTTGCCGCGCTTGATCTTTGCGTTGGCTTGATCGGCTAGCGCAACGTCGCGCAAGCCCAAATACGCTTCGCCCTGCCGCACGGCCACCCAGGTCGCCGCCGTTTTCGCGTCAATGCGAAGCAGCGTGGATTCCTTGGTGATGGAAAGCGGGCCATTGGGTGTCAGCACTTCAATCGGCGCTTTCTTGTCAATTTGACCGATCTCAACGATGGCCGAGCCTTTGAGCAACTCAAAGCGCGTTTCGCTGAAGCTAGTGTTGATGGCCTTCACTTCAGTGTTTTCATCCAGTCGTAAATACGAACCGGGGTTGAGCAGGATTTCAGCGCGGCTATTGGCGTCGGTGCTCAGTTGGTCGCCATCGCGCAACTGTGTGCCCAGAGATGCGCGCCCGGCCTTGCCGTCTTCGCTATCGTGCCGCAAAACGTGCACGATGCCATCGGCGCGATTGACGAATCCTGCTTTACTGGAAATCAGGTGTTGTGCACTGGCAGTGCCAGATACGGCCAGCATTAAGCTGAGCAGCAAACCAACCGTGGCATAAGAGATTCTTTGTTTCATCTGCGGCCTCCAATCGGAAAACGTGATTGTTCGTTGGGACGCGCCATAGATTCACATCCTGGCAACTCTGCTGTAGATAACTTTCTGACGCGCGGATTCTACTCCCACGAACCGCGCTCTACCAGCCCAAACACGCCCGGCCGAAACTTTTTCCGCGCGCGACAATCCCCGTGCTTTTTGCTCGGGCAAAACCAACCAGCACGATAGGCCAGCACGGCTGGCCAACACGGTAGGCCAGCACGGTAGGCCAGCGCGGCTGGCGGCTATTCAACTTTGCCTGTCAGCGCCAGCGCCAACGCCGGGCCGGCCTGGCAGTGCCCCCGCCCGCTGAGGTGCAGGTCGGCTTTGGCGCGTTGATCCAGCGCGAACAGGCGATTCAATTCCGTTCCGCGCACCGCCGCAGGTAGCGCTTGACGCGAAGACATGGCGAAGCCTTCCGTTTCACCGCGCAATAGATTGCCGTGCGTCGCGCGCATCTCGGCCAGCGCGCTCATAAACGGACTGCCAATCAGCCAGCCATCCGCAAAGCTCACGATCACATCGGCGCGATTTTTGACGTGCAAGTTGAAGCCATCAAACAACCGCCGCAACGGATCAACATATTCGTGCGCCACCGTCGCCTGATACCAGGCTTCACGGTCAGCAAAGCCGTCGGCATCCAGTCGCCCCGCCTTCCTCATCGCTTGAAGGATCGGATTCAGCCGCAGCGGATCGCCGCCCAGGTCTTCGTATTTGAAGCGCTCGCCCATCTGTGAAAGCTTCGCGCGTCCACGTTGGCTGACCAGCGCCAGCGAGTTGTCGGCTTGGTAATACAACGCGAAATCTACGCCCTCGGTCGCGGCGCAAACCTCGGCGACTTTGACCTTGTTGTCCGGCCAGGTGAACAACTGCGCCGAACCGACCAACCCGTAGCGCGGCAGCACGACGCTCCTTTCCGTCTTCAAGCTCTTTTCGGTCACAAAGCCCGCCTGCGCCAGCGCCTCATTCAACCGCACGTGTTTATAGCTGTCATAGCGGTTGCCGTGATCCGAAAACAACTCGACTTCCAATTGGTTTCCCGCTTGGGCGGATTCCGCGATCAACTCTTCCACCCCGCGATCCAGCGTGCGCAGATACGACTTGATCGCCTGTTCGCCGCCCAAATGCGTCAGCGAATCGGTTGCGCCCAGATAGCCCACAAACACCGGCGCGGACGAGCGGCGAAAAGCCTGCTTGCAGGCCAGCAAATCGAATTGCGCCGCAATCATCGTGCTGAGCGGCGCGGCCACATACGCCAAGGACCCGCCCAACGCCGAGGCGTGATAATCAAAGGTCTCGCGGAACGTGCCGCGAATGAACCGCGTCCCACGCACACGATCCTGCAAGCCGCCGATCAGCCGATTCTGCGCGCGGTCGTAATACTGATCTTCGTAACCCGGCGACGAATCGGCCTGCAGAATCTCGACCAGCGACGGATTGGTCGAAGACGGAAACGTCGCAATCATCCGCGCCGGGTTTTGGAAGTGTTTGAAAAGGCCTTCGGCACGCAGGTCGGCGATGGTTTGGTATGGGACGCCGTCGAGGACGAGGACGAGACGGCGCGGTTTTAAGGAAGATGTCGTGCCTGAATTCAAGCGCGCACCTAGCGGCAAGATCAGGCAACAAGCAAACAGATAATTCAGTAGAACAACCGGCGCGCGCAAAAATCTCTTCATAGCGGATCAAAATTTCTTTCGACGCAATATCAAGCAGCCTGCACTGACACTCGCCCCTGTAACAACACCAATCAGCCCACCCAACATACCCCACACGAGTGGCGCGTCTCCCATCAAACAAAGATACGAGCCGGGGTCGCCTTGAACCGAGCGCGGGTCAGTTTGCACTTGTTGCCAAGCTCGCTCAAATTGTAACTGACCATAGGCCGTGCCAATTCCGCCACCAAGCAAACTACCAAAGAAAGCTCTGATCAACAGCAAATGCAGCTTACCCTTCATCCGTGCCTACCAATCCTGAGTCCGTATCATATGCGTAAGATAGTCAGTCGAGCAGTGCTGTGTTCTCGCTGTTCGCCCAGTCGCAGCATCGCCGTGGCCGCCAAGCTACCGAGCAAAAGCAACAAAGCAACGAAAACAAAGATGCGATTCTCGCTCGCCGGTAAAGACCCAATTTCACTCAGTAGCCAACACATACAAGCTGCGGCTAGCAGCGTTTGTACCGCCAACCCAATTCGCAACAAGTTCAGCATTTGTGTAGGAAATAAGGTCGCCAGAAGTAAGGAGGCTAGACAGCAAGAAAAACCGCCCAATGCAGGCCAGAACAAAACCCAAAAACCATAAGCAAGATAGAGCATGCTAGCGAACGCGAGTGCAACAAGACACAACCAAAAGCCTGTTACTATCGAAAATCGTTTTCTCAGGGAGCGCTTCTCTCAGTTTCCCCTTGATGGTCTTGCAGGACTGCTTTCACGCCGAACACCATCCCCAACAACATACCTATGAGGATCGAAAGCCAAGCAATCCCTCCTCCACGAGAACACTCAGTGCTGGGATCAACTGGGTTAAGCCAGGCATACCAGAGGTAAATAGGAGCCATCATAAAGTAAAGGATGAACCCGCCACTAATCGAACCTATCAACCCTGCCAATATTGCTAACGACCATTTCATCACAAAACCTCCATAATTACGGCGCCGTATAAACCAGCACGCGCTTCCCACTCCCCGCCAACTTATGCCCCACCACGCCACCCGCAATCGGCAATCCAATCAGCGCCCCGGCAACGCCCACCTTCTCTTCATTGCAACTGCCACCGCATTGCTGAAAGCCTAGCGGCACTGCAATAAGAATACCCGCCAAAAGCCCTGCGCCTACGCCAAGGCCGCGAAATAGACGCTGTTTGGCGCGATCAACGCCGGTGACGCGCCAGACCTTCTTGATCTCGGTTTGTTTGAGTACCGTCAGCACGCCTTCTTTTTCAAGCTGCAATTCGGTGTCCGTGGCCGTCACCAGAAAGCCGGAGACCTTTTGCTTAATCCGCAACTGCACGCGCACTTCCTGTCCGGCGGCGATTTGCTTGACGGCCTCCCACTTTGCAGGTCTGGCGTGGCGGTCTGTGCGCACAGCAACGCCGGGTTGGTCACTAGCGGCAGAAAACAAAGACACAAAATCCAGAGAGGTTTCATCGCCAGCCTCATTTCAGTGCGTCGTGGTAGCCTTTCCGAACCGACGACTTCAATTTTCTAACGCGTGGTAAACGATGAACCACGTCAGCAGCAACACGCCAAAAATCACGCCCGCCGTAATTGCGATCTTGACACCGGTCGAGAGGTTCTTCCCCTTCGCCTGTGTGACGTTGGCGTAAGGCACGTCGGTGGCGATGCCGGTCTTCGCATCAGTGAGCACAAACGATGCGGCGTTGGTTTGGCTGACGTAACCGGTCAGTTTGGTTTTGTCGCGCAACTTGACGGCAAGCTGAGCGTCAGGCCCGGTGCCCAACTTGGCTATTTCGGCTTTCATTTTGGCGGCGTGGGCGGCGTTTTTTTCCGCGCTCGTTTCCGCCAAAACGCTGGGCGTTAGGGCGGGGGCAAACACCAAGACGCTCATCAACACTACGGATAAGCTTGGTTTGAACATAATCGCCTCCTGATCAACGCTAATCCAACGTCCGCGCAATCAAGTACAACACCAACAAGGTCACCCCCACTGCCACGGCTGCCGTAATCGCAATCGTCGCGCCGGTCGAAAGGTTCTTCCCTTTCGCTTGGATAACGTTCGGATACGGTATTTCGGTGGTAGTGCCGGTCTTCGGGTCGGTGATGACGAAGGAATCAGCGTTGGCTTGGCTGACGTAACCGGACAGTTTGGTCTTATCACGCAATTTTACGGAAATTTGCGCAGCCGGGCCGGTGCCGAGTTTGGCGACACCGGCTTTGACTTCGGCAGCGCGGGCGGCGGCTTTTTCTTCTTTGCTCGTGGCCGCAGCCGCGGGCGTACTCGCCAACATCAACAACAAGGAACAGACTAACGCAAGAGATATACGTTTTTGGTAAAGGGGTTTGAACATGATGAATCTCCTTTCAGGCACCGTCTAAAAATTCTTGCACCGCTGCTCGCAACGCCGCGCTCAGCGACGCCAACAAGAGCGGTGCAAGCTTTTCAAAAATCCTCAACGGTTGCGCTGTGGCTTAGAGCAAGGCTGGTGCCAGGGCTGGCACGCGGACTGAAATGGGTGCGACTGTGGGGCAAACTCTTCGGTTTGCGACGCTTGCGCGAGCCTTTTACGGCTGGGCGAGAAGTGGTCATGTTTGGCCGCGCGCCAATAGTCCGCCAATCCTCACACGCTGCCTGCCATGTCCGCCCATCAACCGTCAGGCGAATCTGGCGGTTCATCACGGAGTGGAAGCGGCCTAAAAAGTTGGCGGCGCGCAACAGTCCGTCCGCGCGTAGCCTAGAGTGTTCGCTGCGCTTGTGCTAAGGTGCCGCGCGCCAGCGACGATTTCTTAGCGAACTGAATAAACACTCAATTAGATGCGGCGGGCTGTCACGACTTGCCCGAAAGACTTGGTAGTACGCGCGCCTCGACTCTGACGAATGCTTGCGTTTGGCGTGCACATTGCTCTCGTTGTGGTACTCGCTTTCAACACCAGCGACGCTGAACTCGGTTTCTTTCTTTCACGATAATTCAAGGCAAAGTCATGGCTCCTGAACGTTGGCAACAAATCGAGTCGTTGTATCAAGCCGCCCTGGAACGCGAAGCAGCGCAACGCGAGGCTTTCCTGCTGGAAGCGTGCGCCGATGATGAAGCCTTACGCCGCGAAATCGCTTCGCTCTTGGCGGCGCGGAACGAAGCGGTGGGATTCCTGGAACAACCGGTGATTGTCACAAGCGCGGCGGCCAACAGCGGTGCAATTGCCGGGGCCGCGCTGGTTGGCCAGCAGCTCAAGCATTACCAAGTCGTGGCGCTGCTCGGCAAAGGCGGCATGGGCGAGGTCTATTTGGCCGAAGACCGCCTGCTGGGGCGCAAGGTCGCCCTCAAGCTCTTGCCCGCCAATTCACGCAAGACCGCGAACGCCTGTTTCGCTTTGAACAGGAAGCCCGCGCGGCCTCGGCCTTGAACCATCCGAACATCATCACCATTTACGAAATCGGCGTGGCCGACGGGTTGCATTTCATCGTCACCGAATTTGTCGAAGGCCAGACCTTGCGGCAACGCATGCGCACAACAGCTTTGCGGCTGGGCGAAACCCTGGAACTCAGCGCCCAGGTCGCCAGCGCCTTACAGACCGCGCACGCGGCGGGCATCATTCATCGCGACATCAAACCTGAGAACGTGATGCTGCGGCCTGATGGCTATGTCAAAGTGTTGGATTTCGGCCTCGCCAAATTGCTGCATTACGGGCCGCGTCACATCCGCCCGGCCTCCGACCCCGAAGACACGACGCGCGAATTGATCCAAACCGATCCGGGCAAAATGATGGGCACGGCGCGTTATATGTCGCCCGAACAGATTCGCGGCCTGGAAGTGGATGGCCGCAGCGACATCTTTAGCCTCGGCGTGATGCTCTATGAATTGCTGAGCGGCCAGGCGCCGTTCCAAGGCGCAACTTCCGGCGAAGTGATGGCGTCCATCCTGAATCGCGAGCCGCTCTCACTGGCGCAACTCGCGCCCAGCGTGCCTGCCGCCATGTCGCAACTGGCCACGCGCGCCCTAGCCAAAGAGCGCGAAGCTCGCTATCAAACCGTCGCCGAATTGCTCAAAGAGATCGAAAACCTGAAGCTGGATTTGGAATTGGCCGCCAAACTGGAACGCAACGGTGCAGCGACCGAATACCTGCTTGATTTGACGAGCGAACCGTCGGCCCAACCGCCCACGACGCAATCGCTTTATTCCACGCAAATCTCGCCGACTTCGCGCGCCAGCTTGCGCGATGCGCTGGAACCGGTGGGCGGCGCGGTGCCGCTTTCTTCCAAGTTTTACATCACGCGCCCGACCGATGCCGACTTTCAACCAGCCATTGCCCGCCGCGACAGCATCGTGCTGGTCAAAGGCGCACGGCAGGTCGGTAAGACTTCGCTGTTGGCGCGCGGGCTGCAATACGCGCGCGAAACCGGGGCCAAAGTGGTGCTGACCGATTTCCAAAGCCTCAATGCCGAATGCCTTGAATCCGTCGAAAAGCTTTTCCTGACGCTGGCGCAACTCGGCCTCGGCCAGTCGCTCGATGCCGCCGGACAGCGCGCCCAGGCGCAAACCGAATATCAAAGCGTGTTGAAACGGCAGGATGCGTTTGATTCGCGCAAAGACGCACGCAAGTATCTGGAACGGCCTTACGCGGCGGAGAAAACCGGTCTGGGCAAATGCGCCGAGTGAAACAGTAGCGCGCGCGGGAGCAAGCGGCGTTTGGCAATCACTGTCATTGTGCGACGGATGACGGCTCCGCTTGCTCACGCGCGCGCTACTGTTCAGCCTTCATCCGGCGCGTCTTCATTCAAAACAAAGCGCCGCGTCAGCCCCAAATCCTTCAACTTCTGCTGCAAACTCTGGCGGTGCATGCCCACCCGTTCGGCAGCGCGCGTGACATTGCCGCCCGTGTCGTTCAGCACACGTTCGATGTAAGCGCGCTCGAACTCTTTGCGGGCTTCGCGGAAGTCGGTGAGATAGGGTACAGGCAGAAAGTCCTCGGCGTGCGCGGTGGCCGGGCGTTGAAAAGCTTCGACGGGTTTGGCTGTTAGTTGTGCGGGCGAACTCGCGTTGAACAATTCGGGCGGCAAATCGGCGGGTTGCAACGCCGCGCCGTCCGCCAGCACCACACTGCGTTCGATGGCATTGCGCAACTCGCGCACATTGCCGGGCCAGTCATACGCCACCAACTGTTTCAGCGCGGCGGGGCTGAGTTCAGTACATTTCAATTGATACTTGGCGGCGTAGCTTTTCAAAAAGTATTCGGCCAGCAGCGGAATGTCTGCGCGCCGTTCGCGCAGGGGCGGCAAATCCATTTGCACGACACGCAACCGATAAAACAAATCGGCGCGGAATTTCTCGGCAGTGACCGCCGCCTGCAAATCGTGATTGGTCGCGCTGATCACACGCACGTCAAGCGGGAGCGAATGCGCGCTGCCCAGGCGTTCGACCTTGCGCTCTTCCAAAACGCGCAAGAGCTTGGCCTGCGTGTTCAAACTCATATCGCCAATTTCGTCCAGGAAGATCGTGCCGCCGTGCGCGAGTTCAAACTTGCCTTTGCGCTGCGCCGCCGCGCCGGTGAACGCGCCGCGCTCGTGGCCGAACAACTCCGATTCGATCAATTCCGAAGGCAAGGCCGCGCAGTTCATCGCGATGAATTCGCCTTTACGCCGGTGCGATGACTGTTCGTGAATGGCGCGCGCGACCAACTCTTTGCCGGTGCCCGATTCGCCGCGAATCAGCACAGTCACATCGGTGGCGGCGACTTTCTGAATCAAATCGTAAAGGCGCCGCATCGGCTCGCTCGCGCCTTGCAATTCGCCGACGCCGCGCACGGCCTGCAATTCGGCCCGCAATTGGGCGTTTTCGCGCTTGAGGCCCACCGCTTCGAGCGCGTTTTTGACGACGAGGCGCAGTTCATCAACTTCAAAGGGCTTGGCGAGGTAATCATACGCGCCCGCCTTGATGGCCTCGACGGCGGTGCGTTCGTTACCGTGCGCGGTCAGCATAACGACAGGCGGCGCGCCCGCGTCCGTTGCTAATTCGCGCAGATAGTCCAGCCCGCTCATGCCCGGCAGATTGATGTCGAGCAACAACAGATCGGGGCGTGCGACAGCCAGTTGCTGGCGCGCGGCCTCGACGCTGCCCGCTTCAGACACGTCGTAACTTTTGAGCGCGCGGCGCATGCCGTAACGGGCGGCTTCTTCGTCGTCAATGATGAGTATTTTCGCTTCCGCCATTACTCCGGATTAACTCCCAGTGCGCGTAGTTGGGCGGCTAGGCGTTCAGCTTGGGCGCGTGCTTCAGCGGCTTCAGTTCGCGCTCCCGCAGCTTCAGCCTGCGCTTCAGCAGCGCGGGCTTCCGCTGCAACGGCACGTGCAACGGTTTCAACTGGACGCTCAAACCGTTTGCCATCCGGCCCGTATACGCCAAGCCTGCCGTCTTCCTCTACTTTGAGTGTGACGCCCAAACGCGGGCTGTGCCATTCATTCTCGAACGGCATTGAGCGGAAGAAGCGCCCTTCACGTTGCCAGACTTCCAGCGTTCCGCTCTCCGGGTCAAATTCGTAATACTCTTCGACGCCATATTGTTTATAAAACTTGCGCTTTTCGTGCATCTCGCTGGCAGTGTTGCTGGGCGAGAGAATTTCGAACACGACTTGCGGCGCGATGCCGCCCTCTTCCCACTGCTTGTAGGAACTGCGCTCGCCTTTCGGCCTGCCGAAAGCCACGAGCACATCCGGCGCTTTGTTGATGCCGGGCTGTCCCTGCACCGGATACCAAAGCAAATCGCCCGCGACGAACACATTCGGGTCGTGGCTGAAAAGCGCATCCAGACCGACCTGGATGGTGATGATGTACTGATACTGAATGGTGTTGTCAGCCATTGGCCTCCCATCTGAATCGGGATAAACGATCTCGACTGCGCTTGCGGTACTAACCATAGTTTCACTCCTTGTAGAAGCTGTGCGTTGGGCCGCTACTTTACCACAGACGATGGCGCAGGGAACTCCAGCACGAAGCGCGTGCCGCGTGCGTCTTCCAGCGGGCTTTGCACCTTGATGGTGCCGCCCAACTCGCGCACGCGCCGCGCCACAATCGCCAAGCCCAAGCCGGTGCCGCGCTGTTTGGTCGTAAAAAACGGCTCGAAGATTTTCGCCTGCAATTCGGCAGGCACGCCCGGCCCATCGTCGCACACGCTGAATTGCCAGGCGTCAGCGCGTGGTTCGCTGCTCAGCGTAATGACGCCGTCGTGTTGAATCGCCTGCGCGGCATTGAGCAGCAGGTTGAGCAAAATCTCTTTGAGCGCGGCGCTCGTTTCACCGCTGAGTTGCGGATCGAATTGCAAATCCGATTCGACGCGCACGCGGCGTTCATTCAATTCATTGCGCGTCAATGCCAGCGTTTCATCCACCGTCGCGCGCAACGAAGCAGGCGCGGCGGCCACGACCGAGGGCCGCGAGAAGCTGAGCAATTGCGAGACGCTGCGGCTCAACCGATCCGCCTCGCCGGTGATCAAATCGAGATCGCGCCCGTATTCGCGGCTCACCGCTTCGTCTTCGCGCATCACCTGGGCGATGGATTTGATCGCGCTGAGCGGATTCTTGACTTCGTGCGCAACGGTTGCGGCCATTTGGCCGAGCGCCGCCAGCCGCGCGCTTTCAGCCAGTTCCTGTTCGAGCTTGACCTTCTCTTCGAGCAGTTGGCAATTTTCGAGCGCGGCGGCCAGATGGCCCGAAAGCACCGTCAACACTTCGCGTTTCTCGGCGGTCAGGTCTTGTTCGCTGCCACGCACGAGCAACAAGCCGACGACGCGGCTCTCGCGCCAGAGCGCATAACAGGCCACGGCCTTCAAGCGCGCCAATTGCTGCACCTCTTCGATCTGCGTCAACTGGCGCGCTTCGGCCAGGCGGCAAAATTCGGCAGCGACATCTTGCGCCTGCGTAGCTGCGACGATTTGCACCTCTTTCAATTCCAGCGCCTCGCGCAAGCGGTATTCGGCAAAGACGATGAATTGCGCCAGCTTGCCCAGGTTCGTCGAAGCCGCGCCGACCTGTTCGACCAATTCGCGGTACAAGCCGACTTCGCGGCGAAACAAGCGGCGCAAATAGGTCTCGGTTACGCGCCGCAACGGTTCGGCCAGCGCCAGCAACACCAAAATCAACAACGCCTCGACCACATCCGAACGCAAGCCGTAACGCTCCTGCATCACCAAACTGAACCGCCGAATGCCGTAGATGTAGGTCATCATCACCGCCGCCGCCAGCACGGCGTAAAGCACGCTCTGGCGCAGCACCAATTCAAAATAGCGATAGCGGTAAATGTAATAGGCCACGATGGCCGTCGGCGCGATGGACGAGAGCTTCGCCAGCAAATCCAGGTAACGTCCCAACGCGCCCCAATGCCGCGCGCCGAGCAGATAGGTCAGCGTGAAAAGCGCCGCGCCCGCCAGCATCGTCGCGGCGAAGGTTTTGAAAAACTGCCGCTCGCGCTGCGCCTGCCAGATCAGCGATAGCCGCCAGTCAATTGCCGCGCATTCCAAAAAAATAAACACGAACCACGCGATGAACGGCAGCAACAGCACGCCCAGCCGCTCAATCGGCGGCTCATAAGGTTCCTGCCACAGCCGCGTAAGCGCCCACGGCAACACCGTGCACGGCACATAACCCAGCCACGCCAGCGGCTTCAGCCAGCGTTTTGGGAATTGCGGATCGAACCAATCCAGCAGCTTGAAATGCGCGTGCGCCAGAAGTGGCGGCAAAAACGCGAGCGCCGAATAAGCCATCACATTCGCCGACTTGCGCCACCACCCGGCCATCTCGAAATCGAGCAACTCATAAATCGTGACCGCAAAATTACCTAGATGCCACAAGCCCAACACAACGCCCAAACTCAGCAACACGCGCTGTGAACCGCGCAGCCCGTAGCGGTTGTACAACATCCGGCAGAGATACAGATGCAAGGCCGCACCGGTGGCAAAGCCTACGAGTTTGATGATGTCGAGGGGCGCGAGGAGGGTTTGTGGGTAAGGCTGTTGAAGCAGCATAGCAATGCGAAAGAAAGAGATTACGGAACAGACGGAAATAACGGAGCAACCAGAAACTGAGTAGTGGTTGGCTGGGGGAAGTACCCAGCCGCAGATCAACGCAGAGCACGCAGATCAATTCAATCGGGTATCAGGTTTGATCGGCGTTGTTCAGCGTTCATCTGCGACGAGACCTCTCTGCGCCACGCCACTACCACAGCCCCAGAACCAGAACCAGGATTGCTTCTTCCGTCTGTTCCGTTATTTCCGTCTGTTCCGTAATCTCAAAAAACCTCTCGATCCAAGTTAGATCGTCACCTGACAGCCGCACTGCAAAGTGATCCGATGCGGTGATTGATAATGATGCTTGCCGCCCGGCACAAAATGACGAATGGCTTTGGTGTAAGGATCGAAGACGAAAACTTCCTTGACGCCCTGGCCCAGATAAAACGGCGGCCCCAATTCCAGGTCTGGTAGTGGGTCAATGGGGAGAGAGCCACGCCGCAGATCAACGCCGACCGACGCAGATCAATTCAATTGGCTAACAGGTCTGATCCGCGTTTTCCAACGTTCATCCGCGGCAAGACCTCTCCTCTTTGAGCCACTACCGCATTTTCTTTGTGTGCCTTCTTCGTATGCCTTCGTGGGCGAGGGAATTTAGATGTACGCGATCACGTCAATCTCGACCAGCGAATCGCCTGGCACCCAGGCCGCCGCGATGGTCGTGCGCACGGGCGGTTCCGCGCCGAAGCGCCCGCGAAAGACTTCGTTCATGGCCTGGTAATCTTCGGCCTTCGCCAGATACACATTGGCCTTGAGCACCTTGTCCATCGAAGAACCGGCGTTGACCAGTTCTTTCTCGATTTCATCCAGCACGGTTTTGGTGTGCTGTTTGATGTCGCCTTTGTAATGCGCGCCCTTGCCCGCGATGAAAAGCAGGTTGCCGTAAGAGACCGCGCCGTTAAACAGCGGCGGCGGCGCGTCCGGCTTGCGGTCGGGCTGCTTGCCGCCGGGATAATGGACTTTCTTTTTCGGCGCTTGTGTGGCGGCGTTGCCAGCCGGGGCAGCAACCGCCGTGGCGGCGGTGACGGTGGCGGCTTTAAGCAGTTTTCTACGATTTGAATTCATTGAGCAGTCTCCCTGAGTGTGGTTGGTGGTGATTGGTTCGTGTTAGTTGGTTGTGAGCAAACCGGAGCAAGCCAGCAGGCGTTGCGACCAGTCGTCAGCAGTGTCGGAAAGCGCGGCGCGTTGCTGCGCATCCGGCCACAGTGCAGCCCAGCCGCATTGCCAGCGCGCGAGTTGCCGTTGCAGCGCGCGCAATTCAGCTTGTGTCGCGAGGTCGGCATCACGGGCCGCCCATTCGCTGAAATGCTTGCTCTCGTAAACGACGCGCTGGGCGGCTTCGCTCAATTCCGGGCGCTGGGCAAACGCCTTGAGCCGGGCCAGATTGGACGCCAGATTGCCAAGCCGGACGGGCAGCGGGTCACGCAAGAAACGCTGCTGGCGGGCTTGCAATTTGGCCTTGTCGAAATTCATAGCGCTGCAACTCCGGCAAACAGCGGCGTGACGACGGCGCAACCGCGCGCGCGCAAGGCCGGATCAAGCAATTCCATTGACGGATTGTTTTGCCTGGGGCGGATGTTGATGAAGGAGTGATAACGGACTTCTTGCAACAACGGCAGCCAGTCCGCGCCCCAGACGTCTTCCTGCTGGCTGCCGTCTTCCAGCAACACGGCCTCGCAATCGGCGTGTAACTCACCGCCGCCCGCAACCATGCCGCGTTCGATGCCCACGGCCAGTTTGACGTAATCGGTTAACTCTTCGAGCATTTCGGCCAATTGCGCCGGGGTGGGTTTGTCAGCCAGTAAATGAATCATCGTGGGTTGATCTCCGGGTCGAGCAAGCCTGAGTGTTGCAAAAATTTATCTGACCAGCAGCCTGCTTGTGTGGCGACAGCGGCGCGTTGCTCGGCGTTGTCCCAAATGGCCGGCCAATTGGCGAGCCAGACAACCAACTCTTGTTTTAACTTCAGCAGGTCAGCTTGCCAAGCTGGTTGTACGTCCGGCATCAGCCACTCAATGAAATACACGCATTGGTCAAGAAACACTTTTACGTCCTGCTGATGAGCGTTATGATCAGAAAAGGAACGCGCCCTACCTAAACCGACGGCCAACTCGCCCAGCCGCCACGGCAGGGCCAAGCGCAGATAACTTTCGTGCAAGGCTTCCCAACGGTCCGGTTGCAATTGTACTTGTGCGTTACTCATATAACTCCTAGGACTTACGCAGAAGCATTGCCACAGAGGCACGGAGCCACAGAGGAAAGACATGAAAGACCGGAAGACTAGATCTCTGGCTCTGCGTCTCCGTGCCTCTGTGGCAAAGTTTCCGGCTTTTGCGTAAGTCCTAACTCCTAACAAGTCCTCGATGATTTCGGCGACGCGTGTTTGTGCTGCCGGGTCTTGCAACACAGGTGAATAGTTTTTTTGCCGAGCACGGATATTGATGATGGAGCCAAAATCAATTTTGCGCGTAACCATATTCCAACTTGCCCCCAAAGGTCTTCTTGCTGACAACCTTCTGCCAGCAGCGTGGTTTCGCAGTCACAGTGCAATTCGCCGCCGCCCGCCAGAATGCCCAATCGAATATCCACCACAACCTTCACCGTGTTCGTGCCAGCCTCAAGCATATCCTTGATCTGTTGCCGCGACGCGGGCGAATAGAGCACGTAGATCATCTCATTCCTTCACCGCCACCAGCGCAATCCGCACCAGCGGCGTGCCGCGCTGCGCCCGCTCCACTTTCGCAAACGGCTGGACGGTCGTGCGCGTCGGCGGGGCGGCGGCAAAGAAACTTGCATACGTCTCGTTCATCAGCTTGAACTCGGTGATGTCGTCCAGATAAACATTCGTCGCCACGGCGTGCGCCAGCGTTGCGCCGTGTTTGGCCAAACCGGCTTGCAGCAACTTGAAGGTCGCTTTGACTTCGCCTTGCACGTCCAAGTCATCACACGCACAGGCGGCTTGCGCCTGGCAGAAAACGGTTGCCCCATCCGCCGCGCAAACATCCGAGGCGGGTTTCTGGCTGCCGGTGTTGCGCAAGGCAATCACGGAGAGGGCCGCCTGTGCGCCTTCCGGCAACGCCGTCATCGGCAGCTTGGCATCCACCTTTGTGCCGTATTCGTTGCGGAAGACCGCAGTGGCTTTCAATTCAGCCAGCACGCGCTTCAGCGTTTGTTCAGCCTCGGCAGCCGTTTTGCCATAAACCGCCGATGGATAAATGCGCTGGCCCACGGCGACGGCGGCGCTGGCGTGGCCGAGGGGTTTGAGGCTTTTCAGCGTCAACACTTTCTTCACCTTCAAATCGCGCACGGCAACGGCGGTCATCTCAATCGGCGTGTCGGTCGGCATCTTGGCCGTGCCCAGAATCACGCGCGCGGGCGGATTGTTCGGAAAGTAGCCGGCATAGACCTTTTCGACTTCGGGCAGATCGCTCAGGCGTTCGAGATACAACTGCATGTGGACGACGTGTGCCAGCGTCAGACCGCCTGCTTCGACAATGGCTTTGACGTTTTCGAGGCACTGTTTGGCTTGCGCGGCGACGCCGTTAGGCACGTTGTTTTGCGCATCGCGTACACCTTGGCCCGAGACATACAGATAGTCGCCCGCGCTGATGCCGGGGCTGTAAGGGCCGACCGGTTTGGCGGCGTTGACGGGCACAATGACTTTGCGTTCGGAAAAAGCGGCGAACACATTCAAGACGAGCAAGCTTGCAAGTAGGAGTGGTTTGACCATGGTGGCGTGATTATACGGAAGCTGTCCAAAGCGGCAATAGAGCGAGCCGCCTAAACCTTGACACATTGAAGAAAGCCGGAGTATGGTCTGACCACTTTAGCGGTAGTATTCAAAAAAACAATTCAGGCATTTACCCCAACGCTGTTCCATCTTCCCTTTGGAGGCTCTCAATGACGCAACGTCCCGTTTATTTTGGTAAACAGTGGTGTTACCTATTTCTCCTTTGGCTCCTTATTTGTCCCAATATTTCAGCGCAAACAACTTCCACTTCAATCGTCGGCACGGTCGTGGATGCCTCGGGCGCGGTTTTGCCCGGCGCAAAAATCACCGCGCTCAACACGCGCACCGGCCAGAAGCGCGAAGACGTGACTTCCTCCACCGGTGATTTCAGCTTTCCGTTGCTGGACGTCGGCGTGTATGACGTGACGGTGGATGCGAGCGGCTTCAAGCAGGAGATCCGGCGCAGCGTCGTGTTGCAGATCAATGACAAACTGCGCGTGGATTTCGCCTTGCAGGTGGGCGCGACGACTGAAAAAGTCGAAGTCACGGCCACCGGCGTGACCTTGCAAACTGATGACGCGACGCTGGGCTTGACGGTCGAACAGCGCCGCGTCGAGGAATTGCCGCTCAACAATCGCAACCTCGGCGTGCTGGCGATTTTGCAACCCGGCGTGCAATACGGCCCGCGCAGCGGCACCGATGGGCAAGGCTTCGGCCAGCGCCAAGGTGCGAATGGCGTGCCGATTCCCGGCGTCGGTCTGGCCTTCGTCGCCAACGGGCAGCGCGAGACGAATCAGCACGCGACGCTCGACGGCGTGGTCGCCACCGAAGCGCGCGTCAACACGATCCCGTTTAGCCCTTCGCCCGAAGCGGTGCAGGAATTCCGCGTGCTGTCGGGCAGCTATTCGGCGGAATACGGGTTCAATTCGGGCGCGCAAACGATCATCGTCACCAAATCGGGCGGCAACGAATGGCACGGCTCGGCCTTTGAGTATTTGCGCAACGATGTCTTTGACGCCGAGAACTTTTTCCAGAACTACTTCAATGCAGCGGGCGCGGCGCGCAGCAAGAAAAACAGTCTGCGGCAAAATGATTTTGGCGGCGTGTTGACCGGGCCGCTGTGGGTTCCCAAAGTTTACGACGGGCACAACAAGACGTTTTTCATGGTCAATTACGAAGCGCGCCGCCGCCGTGATGGCGGTATCGCGCAAACGGCCAATCATCCGCCGCTGGCTTTTCGCAACGGCGATTTCAGCTCATTGCTGGCGCTGCCGACGCCGATCAAGATCGTTGATCCGCTGACCGGCGCCGAGTTCACCGGCAATATGATTCCTGCCAATCGCATTTCAGCCCCCGCCAAAGAGTTCATGAAATTCTGGCCCGAGCCACAGCGCGTCAATGCCAATCCGCTGACGGGCGTCAATTACACCGGCTTTGAACAACGCAAGCTGGATGACGATCAGGCTTTTGTGCGCGTGGATCACAATTTCAGCGAGAAAGACAAAATCTTCGGGCGTTACGCCTTTGACGAAGTGACCTACAGCGTGATTCCGGGCGACAACCCGAACTTCACCTATTTCGTCGCGGGGCGCAATCAGAACCTGGGCACGGCCTGGATTCACATTTTCAGTCCCAGCTTTATCAACGAAGCGCGCTATGGCTACAACCGTTCGGTGGACAACACGCTCAACCCGCGCGCCAACACGAGCTTTGATGTCGAGGCGCTGGGCGTGACGGGTTTCCGCGTCGTCAATGACGGCAATCGCAAATTCACGCCGCGCGAAACGGGCGTGCCGACGATCACGGTCAATGCTTTTTCGACCCTGTCGGAACAAGATGGCGGCAATGGTTTCGACTTTAACAACCTGCACCAATTCAATGACAACCTGACCTGGAGCCACGGCGCGCACAATACGAAATTCGGCTTCGACTTTCGCTGGGTGGATTTGTTCCGCGGCGCGGCCAACACGCCGCGCGGCAACATCACCTTCAACGGCGACATTGCCAACAACGGCTTTGCCGCGTTCCTGCTGGGCTATCCCAGCAGTACCGGCACGCCCGAAGGTTTGCCGCTGACTTACGCACGGCAAAAACGCTTTGCCGGTTACGCGACCGACGACTGGAAGGCGACGCGCAAGCTGACGCTCAATCTGGGCCTGCGCTACGAATACAACACGCCCGCGATTGACACGAAAGGACTATGGCGCAGCCTGACCTTTACGCAACAGGTCAACGGTGTGCCAACCGTCGTACCTAACATCGGCACACCGTTCGAATTTTACGAAGCGCAGAAGAAGCTCTTTATGCCGCGTCTCGGTTTTGCCTATCGCTGGACAGATCGTTGGGTGGTGCGCGGTGGCTTCGGCATTTATTACAACGTGCATCAGTTGAACAACTACACGATTCTGAATTTGAATCCGCCCAAGTCGGGCACCGCCAACTTTGCGAATTCGTCCACCGGCGGGCGCATCACCAACGCCGCCACGCAACCGGTGCTGACGTATGCCGCGCCTTTTGGCGTGGTCAGCCCGACGCTGGCGACCGGCATCAATGCGCTCGACCCGAAGAACGATCAACCCTACGTCAGCCAGTGGAGCCTGGACGTGCAGCGCCGCTTGCCCGGCGATATCGTGTTGTCGGTCGGCTACGTCGGCAACAAGGGCACGCACATTGACCAGACGGTCGAATTGAACGCGCCCGCGCCTTCGATCTTGGCGAACCCCGGCGGGCGGCGTCCGATTCCGACCTTTATTGACGGGGCGGGCGGGCCGTCGCGCCCATTGAACCGGCTGCGCTGGCTCACGTCCGATGGCAATTCGTGGTATCACGCCTTGCAGGTCAATGCGCAAAAACGCTTCAGCAAAGGTTTGCAGATGAACGTCGCGTACACCTACAGCAAGGCCGAGGGCGAAGGCTACGGGCGCAACGAAAGCGGCGGCGCGTTGCCCAATTCGTACCAGAACCCGCACAACCGGGCGGCTGAAAAGACGCGCTACGGGTTCGATTTCCGCCACAGCCTGGTCACGAGTTACCTGTATGAACTGCCGACGCTGCCGCTGTTCAAAGACAACCCCGGCAAATATGTTTTCGGCGGCTGGCAGATCAACAGCATCATTCAACTGCGTTCGGGCCTGCCTTTCACTGTCACGCAAACCAACACGATCAACACCATCGAAGGTCACGTGCGCCCCGACCGGTTGGCGAGCGGCAAGCTCGACACGCCGACGGTCAACAAATGGTACGACCCGGATGCCTTCCGCGTCGTCACGTGCGCGCAACCGGGTTCGGCGACGACCACGGCGGGCCAGGCGCTCAACAGTTATCTGGCTGGCTTCTGCCATTTCGGCAGCGCTGGGCAGGGCATTCTGGAAGGGCCTGGTTTCAAGAATGTGGACTTCTCGCTGATCAAGAACACGCAAGTGACCGAGAAGTTCAAGCTGCAATTCCGCGCCGAGATTTTCAACCTCTTCAACACGCCGCAATTCGGCATTCCGGCGACGGGGTTGAATGCGGCGACGGCCTTCCTGCCGACGGCGACAGGTGGCGCCTTCCCCACCCAAGTGACGGCTTCGCGCGGCCCCGGTTCGATTTCGAGCATTGTCGCGCCGATGCGGCAGATGCAGTTTGGGTTGAAGCTGTTGTTCTGATGAATTCGGCGCGGTACTTTACTAAATCGGTTTGCAATTGCGTTTACGAGAGCGTGTTGGGCTGGGACGGTACCGCGCGCGTCAGCAAGCGGCGCGTCAAGTTTACGCCATTGGCTGAACCGCCCACGCGCCGCTTGCTGACGCGCGCGGTACCGTCCTAATCGCCTGATCACAACGAACACAATGATGAATAACAACGCCGCACTATTTCGTTCCTTTCCGCTGATCGCTGGTGTGCTGGCGGTTGGCCTCTTCACCTGCTGGCCTGTGACTACAAGCTCCGCCCTCGAAGAAATCAAAATCCTGCGTTACCAACCCGTGCCGATGCGCGACGGCATCAAGCTCTTTGCCGACGTTTATCTGCCGCGGGCGACGGGCCGCTATCCCACGCTCATCGTGCGCACGCCTTACGGGGTACAGCGTGACGCCGTGCACGAGACGATGATCAAATTCGCCCAGCGCGGCTACGCCGTCGTGATGAACGATGTGCGTGGGCGTTATGAAAGCGAAGGTAAATGGGAGCCGTTCCGCAACGAAGCCAAAGACGGTTACGACACGATTCAATGGGCGGCCCAACAACCGTGGTCGAATGGCAAAGTCGCCACGCAAGGCGGCTCGTATCTGGGCCACGTGCAATGGGCGGCGGGGAAATTACAACCGCCGAATCTGGTGGCGATGTTCCCGGCGCTGGCTTCGACCAACATCTACCGCGATTGGATCACGCTGAATGGCGCGTGGCGCTTGTCATTCAATTACGGTTGGGGCGTCGTGCGTATGCCGAACCGGATCATGCTGCCGCAATACTGGCACACCGAAAATTACGCGCCGCCGGAATTGAAATACGAGACCATCTTGAAACATTTGCCGCTCAACGATGGTGATCTCGAAAGCGCAGGCTATACCGTGCAGCATTACCGCGACTGGGTGGCGCATCCGAGCTACGACGCCTATTGGAAAGAGATCAGCGACGAAGAGAGCTTCAACAAGATCAATGTGCCGGTGCATACCAGCGGCGGCTGGTTCGACATCTTTTTGCAAGGCACGCTCAACGGCTTCACCGGCGTGCGCAAGCAGGGCGCGAATGAAAAGACGCGCCGCGAATCGCGCATGATCATCGGCGCCTGGGGGCACGGCCCGACGCAAAAATACGGCGACGTGGATTTCGGCCTCGCCAACAACCGCAACCAGTTCGAAACCGAGTTGCGCTGGTTCGAGCATTACGTCAAAGGCGTGGACAATGGGATTGATCGCGAACCGCCCGTCGAGATTTTTTACATGGGCGTCAACCAATGGCAGCACGAACGGGATTGGCCGATTCCAGGGACGAAGTTTACGCCGTGGTATCTTGATAGCGGCGGCGCGGCGAACAACTGGGACAGCAACGGCACGCTCAGCGCCAAACTGCCAGCCGGTGCGGCGAGCGATCAATACACCTATGACCCAGATCGTCCGGTACCATCGGTTGGCGGCAACAACTGTTGCGGTACGCCCACGCTGGCCGGGCCGAAAGATCAAAGGATAATCATCAGCCGCAAAGACATTCTTGTTTATACCAGCGAACCGATGATCGAACCTTTGGCAATTGCCGGGCCGGTCAAAATGAAACTATTCGCCGCGACCGACGGCCCCGACACTGATTGGGTCGTCAAGCTGATTGACGTAGCCCCCGATGGCTTTGCGATGAACCTTTGCGAAGGCATCATCCGCGCGCGTTACCGCAAAGGTCTGGACAAAATCGAATTGCTCAAACCCAACGAAGTTTACGAATACGAGATTGATCTGGTCGGCACGGCGAACGTCTTCCTGTCCGGCCACCGGCTGCGCGTGGACATCACCAGCAGCCACTTCCCACAATTCGACCGCAACCCTAATACGGGCGCACCGTTCGGCACGTCGGCCCAAGTGCGCATAGCGAAACAAACGATCTTTCATGCCGCCGGGCGCGCCTCGCACATCGTGTTGCCGGTCGTGCCTGTGCCAAAACTCAAATCATAGAGATTACGAAACAGACGGAAATAACCGAACAAACAGAAACAGCCAGCCTGGATGAGTTCCGTCTGTTCCGTTATTTCCGTCTGTTTCGTAATCTCCTTCCAGCAAAGGCAGGGAACCCAATGTCCACTCGTCGCAATTTCATCCAAGCAATGTCGAGCCTTCCGTTGATCGGCGGCCTGTTTTCGGCGCACACGCTAACCGCCGTCGCCAAAGCGCCCGCGCGCGATTATTTGAAAGAACTCGGCGTGCGCCCCTTCATCAATGCCGCCGGTACATACACTGCGCTGACGGCTTCGCTGATGCATCCCGAAACGATGGAGGCGATCAATTACGCGTCGAAACATTTTGTCGCGTTGAATGATTTGCACGACGCCGTGGGCAAACGCATCGCCACGCTCGTGCACAGCGAAGCGGCGATGGTGACGTCGGGCGCGGCCTCGGCGTTGACGTTGGCGACGGCAGCCGTTTTGACGGGTAAGTCGCCGGAACGCGCCCGCCAATTGCCCGACCTGACCGGCATGAAAAGCGAAGTGCTGATTCAGAAAACGCATCGCGTAGGCTATGACCACGCGATTCGCAACTGCGGCATCCGGCTGATCGAAGTCGAAACTGCTGCCGAATTGGATAGCGCCATCAACGACAAAACGGCGCTGCTGTTTTTCCTCAACGATGCCGATCCGAAAGGCCAGATCAAGGCCGCCCAATTCGTCGAAATCGCCAAGCGCCACAACGTGCCGACGCTGATTGATTGCGCCGCCGATGTGCCGCCGACCGAAAACTTGTGGAAGTTCACCAAGCTGGGCTTTGACCTAGTGGCCTTTTCCGGCGGCAAAGGTATGCGCGGCCCGCAAAGTTCCGGCCTGCTGCTCGGACGCAAAGACCTGATCGAAGCCGCGCGCGTGAACGCGCCGCCCAACGGCGACACCATCGGGCGCGGAATGAAGGTCAACAAGGAAGAAATGATCGGGATGCTGGCCGCGCTCGAGGTGTATCTAAAACGCGACGCCGACGCCGAATGGAAAGAGTGGGAGCGCCGCGCCAAGCTCATCATTGACACGGCGGCGAAAGCGAACCCGGCGATCAAGGGCGAAACCTATGTCCCGCCCGTCGCCAATCATGTGCCGACCGTGCGCCTCAAATGGGAAAAGGCCGCGTTCAACTTGATCGCCGATGACGTGCGCAAACAGATGCGCGCAGGCACACCGGCGATTGAGATCACACCGGGTTCATCATCGGCATCAGCCACGACGCAAGAGTTCTCCATCGGCGTCTGGCAATTGCAACCGGGCGAAGCTGAAATCGTCGCCAAACGTTTGCGCGAGGTTTTCGGCAGCGTTAAGGGATAGCCAGCGAGCATTGCAAACACCAAGGGGCAAAGAAACAAAGCCGGTAATTTGGCTGGCTGATTTCTTTGCCCCTTTGTCCCTTTGTGTTGTAAAAGGCCCTTGACCGAACACTTCTCAACAAAGGAAATTCACCAAATGACAACGATCAACGCCTTTGATGGCGGCCAATTCGACGCCTATCTGGCCTTGCCGCCCAGCGGACGCGGCCCCGGCATTGTGCTCTTGCAGGAAATTTTCGGCGTCAATCAGGAGATGCGTCGCATCGCCGACTGGTACGCCGCGCGCGGTTATGTCGTGCTTTGCCCCGATTTGTTTTGGCGGCAAGAGCCGGGCATTCAACTGACCGATCAAACCGACGCCGAATGGAAACGCGCGTTTGAACTTTATCAAGGACTGGACGAAGCCAAGGCCGTAGACGATGCGGGCGCGGCGCTGGCCTTCTTGCGCGGGCATCCGGCCTGCACTGGCAAGGTCGGCGCAGTCGGTTTTTGTTTGGGCGGCAAACTGGCTTATCTGATCGCCACGCGCTACCAGACGGATGGCAGCGTCGGTTATTACGGCGTCGGCATCGAGAACGCGCTGGATGAAATTACCAACCTGAGCGGCCATTTGCTGCTGCACATCGCTGAGAAAGATCAGTACTGCCCGCCCGAAGCGCAGGCCAAAATTCAGGCGGCGCTGGCTGGGAATGCGCAGGTCACGATTCACGCTTACGCCGGACAGGATCACGCCTTCGCCCGCGTGGGCGGCGCGCATTACAACGCGGCAGCGGCGGAGCTGGCGAATCAACGTTCGCTGGCGTTTTTCGCGGAGCACCTCAATGGATAACTTGGCCGCGCTGTGGGAAGAGCACGTCAAATACGAATTCGAGACGCGCGATACCGAAGACACGCTCAAGACGATGGTGGCCGATGCTTACGTCAACCACGTGCCGGTGCTGACGGGCGGCGTTGGGCACGATCAGTTGCGGACGTTTTATTCGCAACGCTTCATCCCGCAAATGCCGCCTGACACGGCGATGACGCCGGTCTCGCGCACGGTCGGCGTTGAGCGCGTAGTGGACGAGATGGTTTTCGAGTTCACCCATACGATCAAGATGGACTGGATGCTGCCGGGCGTCGCGCCCACGGGCAAGCATGTCAAAGTGCCGCTGGTCGTCATCATCCACTTCCGTGACGGTAAGCTGGCGCACGAACACATTTACTGGGATCAAGCCTCGGTGCTCGTGCAACTGGGCTTGCTTGACGCCGCGACGCTGCCGGTCGCGGGCGTCGAGAGCGCCGAAAAAGTGTTGAATCCAAACCTGCCGTCGAACGCATTGATGGAGCGCACGAATGACTGATGCGCCGCTGGCTGCCCCATTGACGGGAAGACTCAGGCGCGATCTGGGCACGTTGGAATCCTATGCGGCGCTGCTTGGCATCCTGATTGGCGCGGGCATTTTCACCGTGACCAGTCATGCCTGGACGCTGACCGGGCCGAGCGTGATTCTCGGTTATGTCGTGCTCTTCCCGATGGTGCTGGCGACTTCGGTGCCGTATGCAGCTTTTCTTTCGACGCCGCTCGGACGCGAGCCGGGCGGCGAATACACGCACCTGTCGCGCACGCTCGGCAACTTCCGGCTGGCCTTTGTCGGCGCGTGGCTGAAGATCATTTCCTACCTCGGCGCGCTGGCCTTCCTGGCAAATTCATTGGCGGATTATCTGATCGCGGCAGCGGGCGGACGCTTGAATGCAACGCACCGCTTGCCGTTGGCGCTGCTGAGTCTGGTGTTCTTTTTCGTAGTGCACAGCGTCGGCGTGCGCTGGTTCGGACGCTTGCAGGTGACGATGTGCGCGCTGCTGGGCTGTTCGCTGGTGGTGCTGATTGTGCCGGGCCTGTTCGCCATTCGCCCGGCGAACTATCAGCCGTTTATCACGCACGGGTTGAGCGGCTTTCTGGCGAGTCTTGCGCCGCTGTTTTTTTCCTACGCGGGGTTTGAATCATTGGCGCAAACGGCGGGCGAGGTCAAAGACAGCACGCAGAGATTGCCGCTGGTGTTTTTGAAAGGCTTGAGCCTGACGGCGCTGATTTTCATCCTGATGTCGGCGGTCGCGTTTGGCGTCTTGCCGGGCGCGCGCCTGGGCGCGAGCCACGCGCCGATGGCCGAAGTCGCGGCGGTTTATCTGCCCGTCGGCCCGGCCTGGTTCGTCGGCTTTGGCGCGATTATGGCGCTGACGACGTCGCTCAATTCGACGATGCTGGTGCCGTCGCGCTTGATGTTCATTTTGGCGCGCGATGGTTTGGCTCCTGGTTGGTTGGGGGCGATCAATGCGCGCACGGGCACGCCGGTGCGCGGGTTGGCGCTGTCGCTGGCGACGTCGGCGTTGTTGCTGATCAGCGGACAACTGGCGCTGGCGCTGAATGTGGCGGTCTTTGCGTTAATCATTTTGTACTTCCTGCACAGCCTGACGTTTGTGTTGCTGCCGCGTCGCAATCCCGCGCTCTATCGAGAGATTACCGTGGCGATCAAACCCGCGTGGCAATTTGCGGCGGCGTGGGTGTCGTTGCTCACGATGGGCGGGTTGATTGCAGTGCAGGTCGTGCAGGACATTCAAACGCTAACGAAGCTGAGCTTGCGCCAACGCTTGGCCGAACACGCGCTGACCAGTTTGGAGTTGGTGTTGCTGTGGGGCTTGGTGGGGCTGGTGTTGTATGCGTTGAGGAGTCGGCGAGTGAAAGCGTAGGGGCAGACCTGCGTGTCTGCCCCGGTCGCGTTTGACGCCAGCGAATCCGCCTGATGCCGCCGGGGCAGACACGCAGGTCTGCCCCTACGTTATTGAGGAATGAAGATGCCCGAACAACCGATCAACCGCCGCCGCGAAGAGTTTTCGACGCTCGCGTCTGGCATCCATTTGTTGAGCCACAGCCTCGGCCCAATGCCGCGCAGGGCGCGTGAAGCCATGCAAAGCTACTGCGATTTGTGGGAGCAACACACCAGCGAGGACGCCTGGGCGGCGCGTTGGTGGGAACTGTCCGAAGAGGTCGGCAACCGGCTGGCGCGCATCCTGGGCGGCGCGCCCGGTTCGGTGCAGGTGCAACCGAACGCTTCGGTGGCAATGTCGGCGGTCGCTTCGTGTTTCGATTTCAATGCGACACCGCGCAATAAAGTCGTTACGACGGCGCTCGATTTTCCTTCGATGGGTTACATCTGGGAGGCGCAACAACGGCTGGGCGCGCGTGTGCATGTTGTTCCGTCGGATGACGGCATCGGCGTGCCGCTCGAGCGCATTCTCGCAGCGATTGACGAAACGACGTGTCTGGTGGCGCTCTCGCACGTCTCGTATCGCAGTTCGTCTCGTGTGGACGCCCGCGCCCTGGTCGAACGCGCGCACGCGCAAGGCGCGCTGGTCTTGCTGGATGTCTATCAATCGGCGGGCGCGGTGGAACTGGCGGCGGCGGATTGGGAGGTGGATTTCATGATTGGCGGCACGATCAAATGGCTCTGCGGCGGCCCGGCCTGCGGTTATTTGTACGTGCGGCCTGCTTTGCAAAACGAATTGCAGCCGCGCCTGACCGGTTGGATCGCGCACGCTGAACCCTTCGCCTTCGCGCACGCGGGCATGCATTACGCATCTGGCGCGCGCCGCTTCGCGCAAGGCACGCCGGGCATTCCCGGCTTGCATTCGTGTCTGGCCGGGTTGCAGTTGATCGAAGAGGTTGGTGTGCCGTTGATCGCGGCGGAGTCGCGGCGGCGCACGGCGCGGATGGTCGAATTCATGCAGGCGAAAGGCTGGCCGTTGCACAGCCCGGCGAATGTAAATGAGCGCGGCGGCACGGTGATGTTGGGCGTTGCGGACGGGCCGCAGATGGTGGCGCGCTTGGCCGAGCACAAGGTTTTTGTGGATTGCCGTCCGGGCGTTGGGTTGCGCATGTCGCCGCACTTTTTTAATACCGATGAAGAGGTCGAGGCGGCCCTGGCCGTTCTGGCCGAGGTGCTGGGTGATTGATTGAGTTCCTGGGAATCGAGTGTTGCCCGCAACGCCTGTCTAGCTGTTTTGTCCCGCCCGCCAGGCGCGAAATCAGAACAATAAGGCCATTGCGTTCTAAATATCTGTCTCATAGACTCTGCCGCCGAAACCCAAAACAAAATTGCAGTGCCGTCGCTTAACCGCAAGGCCGGTGGTCATTGCAAGCAGATTGGATAGTGGCTCAAAGAGGAGAGGTCTGGCCGCGGATGAACGCTGGAAAACGCGGATCAGACATGTTCGCCAATTCAATTGATCTGCGTCGGTCGGCGTTGATCTGCGGCGTGGCTCTCTCCCCATTGACCCACTACCGCAAATTGTTCGTACCCCTCCAAAATGAATCTCCCACGGTGACTGGCGGCTGTCAGTGGGTGGGCTTGGTTTGCCTGCAAACGCGCTCCACTTTAATCCGCCTTCGCTAAAGCTCTCGCAGCAACACACACACTTCGGAGGGATCACCCCATGGTCTCAGCACGGCTCACCCACGCTTGGCAACGCATGTTCGCGCTGCTTTTCTGTTTCGGCTGGTTGCTGGTCAGCGGACAGCCATTTGGTTCCGGCCACACGTCCGCCCAACAAAAGAAAGCCCCGCCCAACACTGAGCATGTTTACCTGAGCGACCTGACGCCGGTGTATCAAACCAACGGCCGCGGCCCGGTCGAACGCGACCAGAGCAACGGCGGCGCGCAGGTGCTGGATGGCCGACCGCTGGCGATCAACGGCGTGCCGTACCGCAAAGGGCTGGGTATTGCGGCATACTCCGAAATCCGTTACGCACTGGATGGGCAATACGCGGCCTTGCGTGCCGACATTGGCGTGGCCGACGAAGCGGGCGCGCGCGGCTCGGTTGTCTTTCGTGTGTTGGTAGATGGCGTGAAGGTGTTTGAGAGCGGTGTGTTGAAAGGCGGCATGGCGGCGCAGCCGATTTCGATCAATGTGGCGGGCCGGAAGGAGTTGGTGTTGATCGTGCGCGCTGCCGGAGATGGCGACGAAGATGATTCCGCCATCTGGGCCGAAGCACGGCTGGAAGTTGCGCCGGGCGGCGTTGCGTCTGTCGCCAATATGCCAGAGGGCAATGCGCCAGCGGCGAACGACGGCGACGCCATGCCCGCGCATTCGCACGCGCCGGGCACAGTGGATGAAGATCACGTGGCGCACGATGCCGAGTTGGCGAAACGGGCGCGCAACTTCGCCGGGTTCATCACGCCCAAAGACATCGTGTATGCCGCCGCGCCGGAGCAACTGTCGCAACTGGGGTTGTGGAGCGGCGTGACGACGTGGCCGTTCGCCTTTGCCTCCGTCGCCACCTTGCCGGATGGCCGGTTGCTGGCTTGGGGTGGCAACAATCTGCGCTATTTCAATGGCGGCGCGAACACGTTTGCCGCGCTTTGGAATCCCGCCAACAATCAAATTACTTCGATCAACAACGACGACCACAGCATGTTTTGCGCGATCCCGACGATGCTCGAAGACGGGCGCGTTTTCGTCAACGGCGGCGACGGCACGCGCGAACGGGTCAGCATCTTCGACTGGCGCACCAATCTGTGGACGCGCGCCGAAGATATGAACCGGGGCCGCTGGTATCCGGGCAGTGTGGCTTTGCCGAATGGGCAGGTCTTCACGGCGCTGGGCGAACCGGGCGATGTTTATCCCGAAGTGTGGACGGCGGGGCAGGGCTGGATGCTGTTAAACGGCGCGAACCTGCAAGCTCCCGTGCTGGATTTCCCCGGCTATCAAAACAACTGGCTGCCGTATTTTCATCTTGCGCCAAACGGCAACATTTTCCATTCCGGCCCGACGCAGCAGATGAATTGGATCAATCCCACGGGCAGCGGCAGCGTGGTGAGCGCGGGTCTCAACAACACCTGGTATCCCAAATATGGCGGCGCGGTGATGTATGACAAAGGCAAGCTGCTGGTCACGGGCGGACAGATTGACGGCAACACTGTGGCCGCCACCAGTCTGGCGCAGGTGATTGACGTGAACGGCGCGAATGCGACGCGCACACCGGTGGCGGCGATGCAATACGCGCGCAAATTCCATAACGCGCTGGTGCTGCCCAACGGCGAAGTCATGGTAGTGGGCGGCAATACGGTGGGCCAGGAATTCGACGATACCGGCACCGTGCTCGCGCCCGAAATATGGAATCCCGACACCGGCGTTTGGCGCACCGTCGCCGACATCGCGGTGCCGCGCAACTATCACTCGGTCGCGGTGCTGCTGACCGATGGGCGCGTCTGGTCGGGCGGCGGTGGCCTGTGCGATTGCGCGGCGGATCATCCCGATCATCAGATTTTCACGCCGCCTTATCTTTACACGGCGGCGGGCACGCTGGCCGCGCGTCCGACCATCAGCAGCGCACCGGCCCAGGTCGTCGCGGGCCAAACGATCAGCGTGCAAGCCACCGCGAGCCTGGCGAAATTCAGCCTGATCAAATTCACGGGGCTGACGCATGATCTCAACTCCGACCTGCGTTACTTGCGCGTGCCGTTCACCTCGCCAGCGAGCGGGCAGTATCAACTGACGCTGGATGGCAATCGCAACGTGCTGACGCCCGGTTACTGGATGCTGTTTGCGCTGAACTCAGCCGGCGTGCCGTCGGTCGCCAAAGTCATTCAGGTCGTGACGGCGTTGGGGCCGGTCGTGACGACGCCGGTCGTGCAGAACAGCACGCTCAACACCGCCGTCAGTTTGCAGGTGCGCGCCACCAGCCCGACCGGCGCAATCTTGAGTTACAGCGCGACCGGCTTGCCGCCGGGCACGAGCATCAACAGTCAAACCGGTGTTATTGCCGGCACGGTGACGCAAACCGGCACCTTCCGCGTGACGGTGACGGTCAGCGATGGCACCAGTGCGCAAGTCGCCTTCGACTGGTTTGTGCGCCGCCCCAATCTGGCGCAGGGCAAGCCGGCGACACAGGCTTCGATCTATGAAGTCGCCGCCGCCGGGCTGGCCGTGGATGGGAACACCAACGGCAATTACGCCGCCGGTTCGGTGTCGCATACCAACAGCGCCGCCGCCAACGATTGGTGGCAAGTTGATCTGGGCGCGACCTACACGATTGACAGCTTGCAATTGTGGAATCGCACCGATTGCTGCCAGTCGCGGTTGCAGAATTTCTATGTCTTTGTTTCGACGACCAACCAAACAGGCCGCAGTTTCAGCACGATTCTCAACGACGCGACGGTCTGGCGTTTTTATCAGGCGGCAACCGCGCCCAGTACGTTGAACATTCCGGGCGGCGTCAATGGCCGTTATGTGCGCGTGCAATTGGCGGGCACGAATTACCTGTCGCTGGCCGAGGTGCGCGCGTTCGGCGCGTTGCCGCAAGCCAATCGTCCGCCCGTGTTGGGCGCGCTGCCCCCACGCGTGAATTCGGTCGGCAACACGGTCAACGCCACGCTCACGGCGACTGACCCCGATGGCGACACGCTGGCTTTCAGCGCGACAGGCTTGCCGCCCGGCGTCAGCTTGAGCAGTGCGGGTGTGTTAGCGGGCACAACAACGACGGCGGGCAATTACAACGTCAACGTCAGCGTCAGCGATGGCCGGGGCGGCACCGCGACAGGCAGCTTCACCTGGGCGGTGAATGCGCAACTGGCATTGAACGCCATCACGTCTACGCCAAAGCCCGTGAACAGCAACATCACCTACACAGCCAGCGCCATCAACGGCCTCAATCCGCGTTTCAAATGGCTCTTCGGCGACGGCACGGCGGAGACGGCGTATGCGACGTCGGCCAGCGTGACCAAGAGTTTCGCGCAACCGGGTCTGTATGTCGTGCGCTGCACGGCCACCGATGATCGCGGCCTCGAAGTCGTCACGACCTTTGTGCAGGCGGTGCATCTGCCCAGCACGGCCAACCGTCCGGCGGTCTCGATGAACATTGTGCTCGAAGACCGCGCGGCGGCGAACGACCGGCTCTGGGTGGTCAATCAGGACAACGACACGGTCAGCGTCTTTGACGTCGTGACCAATGCCAAAGCCGCTGAGATCGCCGTCGGCGCCGCGCCGCGCAGCCTGGCCATCGCGCCGAATGGCCGCGTCTGGGTGACGAACAAACGCGCGGCGACCATCAGCATCATTGACCCGGCGACGTTGACCGTCGCACAGACGTTGACGCTGCAATACGCCGCGCAACCCTTCGGCATCGCCTTTGGCGGCGGTGCGGCCTGGATTGCGCTCGAAGCAGTGGGCAAATTGATTCGGCTGGATGCGGTCACGGGCGCAGTGACAGGCACCGTGAACACCGGGCCGAACGTGCGCCACGTTTCAATCACCAGCGACGGCAGCCGCGTCTATCTCTCGCGCTTCATCTCGCCGCGCGTGCCGGGCGAAGAGACCGCCGCGCCGCAAGTCGCCAATGGCGGCGGCGAAGTGCTGGTCGTCAACACCGCCACGCTGGCCGTCACGCAAACGATTCGCTTGCAACATAGCAACGAACCCGATGCCGAAAATTCCGGACGCGGGATTCCCAACTATCTGGGCCCGGCGGTCATCTCGCCCGATGGTGTGAACGCTTGGACGCCGTCAAAACAGGATAACCTGTTGCGCGGCACCTTACGTGACGGGCGCAATCTGACCTTTGACAGCACGGTGCGCAGCATCACTTCGCGCCTCAACCTGACGACGAACGCCGAGGATTACGCCGCGCGCGTTGACCACAACAACGGCGGCATCGCCAGCACGGGGTTGTTTGATCGCACGGGCAATTACCTCTTCGTCGCGTTGGAAGGCAGTCGCGAGGTGGCGGTGCTTGATTCGTATGGCAAACGCGAGATCATCCGCGTCAACGTAGGCCGCGCGCCGCAAGGGCTGGCTTTGTCGGCGGACGGGCAACGCCTGTTCGTCAGCAACTTCATGGAGCGCACCGTCTCGGTGCTCGATCTGACCGGCTTGCTCAATGGTGGCGCGCAAACTGTGCCGGTGCTGGCGACGCTCAATGCCGTGGCGACCGAACGCCTGACGGCGCAGGTGCTCAGCGGCAAGCAGCTCTTTTATGACGCCAAAGACCCGCGCCTCGCGCAGGATGCTTATTTGAGTTGCGCGTCTTGCCACAACGACGGCGGGCACGATGGGCGCGTGTGGGATTTGACCGGCTTTGGCGAAGGCTTGCGCAATACCATCGCCTTGCAAGGGCGCGCGGCGGCGCACGGCTTTTCGCACTGGTCGGCGAACTTCGACGAGATTCAGGATTTCGAGGGGCAGATTCGCAATCTGTCCGGCGGCACCGGCTTGATGACCGACGCGCAATTCAACACCGGCACGCGCAGCCAGCCGCTCGGCGACCGCAAGACCGGCGTCAGCGTTGACCTCGACGCGCTGGCGGCGTATGTGGCTTCGCTCAGCGCCTTCTCGCAAAGTCCGTATCGCAACGGCGGCACGTTGACGGCGGACGCCGTAACAGGCAAGCAAATTTTCCAGACAGCCAATTGCGCGCAATGCCATAGCGGCGTGCTGTTCACCGAAGCGCTGAACGGTACGCTGCGCAACATCGGCACGCTCAAACCGTCGAGTGGCTCACGGCTGGGCGGGCCGCTGACGGGCATTGACACGCCGACGCTGCGCGACGTGTGGGCGACCGCGCCCTATCTGCACGACGGTTCCGCCGCCACGCTGGAAGAGGCCGTCAACGCCCACAATAACGTGACGATCAGTGCGACTGACCTGCCCAAGCTGGTCGCCTACCTGCAACAAATCGGCAGCGAAGAGGCGAGTGCACCCGCAGCCAACCAATCCCCGACGGCCAGTCTGACCGCGCCAGCGAACAATGCGACGTTCACCGCGCCCGCCACGATCAATCTGGCGGCGAACGCGGCGGATGGCGACGGCACCATCGCTCGTGTTGAGTTTTATCAGGGCGCAACGAAGCTCGGTGAAGACACATCTGCGCCGTACACCTTCGCTTGGACGAATGTGGCGGCGGGTTCGTATAGCCTGACCGCGCGGGCTGTTGATAACGGGAGCGCGAGCACGAATTCGACCGCCATCAACGTGACGGTGACACCGGCGGGCGGCGGCGGCGTGCAGGATGTCATTTGGACGAGTCTCGTCAATACCACCGTCAGCGGCACGACGTTGCGCAAAACGGCGGGCAGCAATGAGGGCAGCCCGGACGGCAGCGCCAGTTCGCAACAAACGATTGCGAGCGGCGACGGCTATGTCGAATTCACCGCCACGGGGCCGAATGTGTACCGCGCGGTGGGGCTGAATGGCGCTGACGCGCTCACTTCGTTTGACGCGTTGGATTACGCGGTCGTCTTCACCAACACGAACATCGCTGAATTCCGCCAGGCGGGCGCCTATCGCGGCGACACGTTTTTCGCCCTCAACGACGTGTTTCGGGTGGCGGTCGAAAGCGGCGTCGTGAATTTTTATAAGAACGGCGTGCGGCTGGCGAGCGGTTCCAGCGCGCCGGTTTATCCACTCAAGGCAGGCGCGGTGTTCACTTATCTCAACGGCGAAATCGCCGCCGCCAAAATCTCCGGCGGTGGCGGCGGTGGCGGCACTTGCACCTATTCCGTCGCGCCGCTCAGCTTGAGTTTCGCCACGGCGGGCGGCGCGGCGAATGTCAACGTGACCGCGCAAGCCGGTTGCGCCTGGACGGCCACGAGCAATGCCGCCTGGTTGACGGTGACGGCGGGCGCGAGTGGCACGGGCAACGGCGTGGTGAGCGTATCGGCGGCGGCGAACGCCGGCGCGCAACGCAACGCCGTCTTGACCGTGGCCGGGCAAAGCGTGGCGGTGACGCAAGCGGCGGCAGCGGCGACCGGCAACAACATCGTCTGGACGGAGTTGGTGAATACGATTGTGAGCGGCAACGTCTTGCGCAAGACGGGCGGCGCGAGTGACGGCACCTGGGATGGCAGCGCGGCTTCGCAGCAGTCGTTGGCGAGCGGCGCGGGCTGGCTCGAATTCACCGCGACCGGGCCACAGGTTTATCACGCCGTCGGCTTGAACGCCCAAGGCGCGTTGGGGAAAGAGAGTTCGATTGATTTTGCGGTGGTGTTCACCAACGCCAACATCGCCGAATTCCGCGAAAACGGCGCTTATCGCGGCGACACCCTTTTCGTCACGGGCGATGTGTTCCGCGTGGCCATCGAAGGCACGAGTGTCAACTTTTACAAGAACGGCAGCCTGCTGGCGCAAAGCGCGACCGCGCCTGCCTATCCGATTCGTGCGGCAGCGGTCTTTGCCCAAGCCGGCGGCGAAGTGAGCAATGCCAAGTTGACGGCGGGCACGGTCGCGGCCAGCGGCTTCAATGTGACACCGTTGTTTTGGTGGCAGCGCGGCAAGGAATGGCTGGGTTCGTTGGTGGCGGTTTTGCTCCAATAGGGCAACGCGCAACCCGTACAGCAGACTGGCAGTCTGCTGTACGGGTTCCTCCATGCTCTTGCGCAAAAAATCTAACGCCTTGTTCGACAGGTGGCGCAGGTCGTGAGTATTGGTCTCTGGCGAGCGCGCTACGTTTGCTCAATCATGCGTGCTGGCTGTGCGGTGCCGGTTGAAAGAAGGCTGGCCTGAATTGGCGCAGCGCCAGTATTGACGGCCATTTTGCGCGTCGTAACGTTTTTCTTTCGCCTCCACTCTTGGGCGTAAACCCAAAACTTCTTTCCTGCTTTGGCAACCGGTTTGGCGAGAAAGAAAGGCCGGGAACGCGGCGTTCGTCCAAACGCGCAGACCTGGTTTGAGTGAACCCGTGCCGAAGCAGCTTGTTCATACCCCTCCAAAATTAGTGTCCAAAAGGTGACTGGTGCAGTGCGCGGTGTGTGTGTGTGTAGACGTTTGTCCCTCAGTCTCGCCGTCAGCTTCACCAATCCAATTGGCAAAACGCCGTCCGCATTTTTAACCAGGTGTTCGGGAGAGCTATTTATGCGCACGGTGTTGTTGAGTCTTTTTCTACTCTTATCTTTGCTCGCCAGTCTGGCGGGCGTATATGCCAAATCCGGCCCGAAAGAAATTGTGGCCACGCCGACCGCGCCGACGGGCTTCCTGAATGAAAGCTTTATCAGCACCGGGCTGGTGTTGCCGACGGCCATCGCCTTTGCGCCGGGCAATACCGTCTTCATTGCCGAAAAGCGCGGCGTCGTGCGCGTCTGGCGGCAAGGGGCCTTGTTGGCCGCGCCTTTTATTGACATCCAGGATGATGTGAACAGCCTCGGTGATCGCGGCATGTTGGGGTTGGCTGTGCATCCTGATTTCCCCAACACGCCTTACGTTTATCTGCTTTACACCTACGACCCGCCGGGCGCGCCCAAAGATGGCGTGGGCGCGCGCGTGAGCCGTTTGTTGCGTGTGACGGCGCAGGCGGACAACCCTTACGTTGCGGCCACCAGCGAAGGCAGCCGCGTGGTGATCTTGGGCACGAACAGCACGCTGGCCAACAGCGGGAACGTGGGGAATCTTGAGGATTCGGATCATCCGGCTTGCGGGCGCGGGCCGGTGTTTGATGAACCGTTTGTGCGCGATTGCGTGCCTTCGGACGCCGATACGCACAGCATCGGCACGGTGACGTTCGGGCCGGATGGCAATCTGTATGTTGGCACGGGTGACGGAGCCGGTTACACGACGGCTGATCCGCGCGCCTTGCGGGCGCAAGAATTGGACAGCATGGGCGGCAAGATTTTCCGGCTTGATCCAATCACAGGGCGCGGGTTGCGCGACAATCCGTTTTGGGACGGCGATGCTGACAGCAACCGTTCAAAAGTGCTGAGTTATGGCTTGCGCAATCCGTTCCGCTTCACGCTTCATCCGCGCACGGGCGAGTTGTATACGGGCGATGTCGGTTGGGCGACGTGGGAAGAGATCAATGTCGGCAACGGCAAGAATTTCGGCTGGCCTTGTTACGAAGGCGGCGACCAGGGGAGCGCGCGCCAGGGGCAATACGCCAACAACGGCGGCACGCTGCAACGCTGCCAGCAGCTTTACGCCGAAGGCGAAGGCGCGGTGCAAGCGCCCGCATACGCCTATCAGCACTTTCTGATTTCGGCCTCGGTAGCGGCGGGCGGTTTTTATGCGGGTACGGCGTGGCCGGTGCAATATCGCAACGCGCTGTTTATTTCGGATTACAGCCGCAACTGGATCAAGTTTGCGACCTTTGACGCGGACGGGCGCGTGACGGTGCACGATTTTGCCGAGAGCGTGGCGGATCGCGGCGGGCCTGCGCAAGTGACTTTCGGGCCGGATGGCAATTTGTATTATGTGGCGCTGGGCATGCTGAGCGAGATTCGCCGCATTCGTTATGTGCCGAATGGGAACAGCGCTCCCACCGCCGACATCGTGGCGGACAAAACCAGCGGATCAGCGCCGTTGACGGTGAAGTTTTCGGGCCGCGGTTCAGCCGATGCCGAAGGCCAGACGCTGTCTTATGCCTGGGATTTCGGCGACGGCGGCAAGTCCACGCAAGCGGAGCCGGAACACGTATACACCCGCGAGGGCCGCTTCACCGCGACGCTGATCGTGACTGACCCGCAAGGATTGGCGGGCAGCGCACAACTTGAAATCATTGTCGGCAACAGCCGCCCGGATTTCTACTTCACCTCGCCCGGGCCGCAATGGACGTATTACAGCGGCGGCGAAGTCGGCTTCAGCGTTACGGCCACTGATCCCGAAGAGGGCGACGTTTCTTACCTGACGCAATACAAGGTGCTGCTGCATCACGGCGAACACGTGCATTTCGACCAATCAAGCTATAAAGGCTCCAGCGGGACTTTCATCGCCGAAGATCACGGCGATAACACCTATTACGAAGTCTGCGCCGTGGCCTATGACACGCAAGGCGCGGCGTCGGTGGGGAAATGTCTGGATGTGCGCCCGTTCACGGTGCGTTACACCATTGACACTGTGCCGAGCGGCTTGCGCATTGATTACGGTGGGGCGAGCTACACGACGCCTTTCACTGTGCCGACGATCACCAATTCCAAACGCGACCTAAGCGCGCCCACGACGCAGAACGGCTACCAATTCAGCGACTGGTCAGACGGCGGCGCGCGTGCGCATACGCTGACCATCGAAGACGGCCCGCGCACCTTGATTGCCCGGTATCAACCTGTGGGGCCTGTGACAGCAGACACGCCGGTTTACCTGAGCGATCTGACGCCGACCTATCAAGCGAACGGCTGGGGGCCAATGGAACGCGATCTGAGCAATGGCGAAGCGGCGGCGCGGGATGGCCGCGTGCTAACGATCAACGGCGTGCAATATCCCAAAGGGTTGGGCGTGCATGCGCTCTCGGAAGTGCGTTATGCCTTGGATGGCCAGTACAGCCGTTTCCAAACGGATGTTGGTGTGGATGACGAGGTCGGGTTGCACGGCTCGGTCGTCTTTCAGGTCTTTGCTGATGGCGAGAAGCTGTATGACAGCGGGTTGATGTTTGGCTATCAGTCGGCCAAACACGTCAGCCTGAGCATCGCGGGCAAACGCGAATTGCGCTTGCTGGTGCTGACCGGCAACGGCAACCGTGATCAGGATCACGCCGATTGGGCCGGAGCCAGATTAATTCGTGCGGTCAGCGCCGCTGTTCCAATTGCAGACGCCACCCAGGCGGCAGTACAGACGGGTGGCAAGGTGGCAGGGTTCAAACAACCCTCTTTCTTTACCGGGCGCGCCCGCACGTGGCGGCGGTAAGCGGCCCGGAGTATCCCCAACCGCCGACGAACCGCTGTTTTTCAAGCCTCCAGCGGTTCGTCAGCGGTCACGCCACAGCCCGACACGGCACCTAACCCCATTATCTGTCCAGCACTTATTGATACTTATTGGCTTGCCTGCGCCCACTGACCAAGCTACAATCCGCCCGGCGTGCGTAACTTACGCGATTGCTGTTTTGACTGTGAAGTATTGATTCGAGCGGCGTCGGGTGTTGCCCTTCAATTTCGGCCCGGTGTTTGCCCCGCTGAACCGGCCAGTCCTTCCAGTGTTTAGAAGCACAGCCCGCGCGACCCTCTCGCACCCATCCGGTTAACCGGCGTCCCAAGTCAGGTGGAGCCACAGGGCCTTCAATGCCGGCCGTCACAACAGATGAAACTGGGGACTGAGGACGGCAATAACTATAACCACAACGGAAGAGAGAACCCATGAGAGTCACTTGCCCAAAATGCCAGTTTGAAAACCAGGCCGATTCAAACCGCGTCGTCTGCGCGCGTTGTGCCACGATTATCGAGGTGCGGCCTGAGGCGGGTGTGGGCGGCTACGATACCTATAGCACGAATTTCGATGATGGCAGCTTCGGCGGCGGCGGCTATGACAATGGCGCGCGGCGCACCGCTGGCTATCAGGCGCCAGGCTATAGCGGCGGCGGGGCTGCCGATGCGGGCGGCTATGGCGCGAACTATCCGGGCTCGAATTACCCGACGCAGAATTACTCAAACGCCAGCTATCCGACGACGCCGGTCGCGCATCAATCCGACCAGGATGTTTACGCCACCAAGATTGATGATGATTTTGACGACGTGCTCGACATTCCGCGCACGACCGTGCAACAGCCGCAAAGCTACCAGCCAAACGAAGCGGCCCCGGTCTTTGAAGATGTTTTCGCGACGCCGGATTACGGCATGGGTGGCAATCAACGCAACGCGCCGGATCAATATCAAATGGGCATGGGCGGGATGCCCGGCGCCAATGACCCGTATCAGGGGAATGATCCCTATGCGGGCGGCGGGCAGCAATATCGCGGCGGCCACATGCCTGAAGCGAATTTTGATAACCCCAGTTATGGCGTGCCGCCCGAACCGGAATTCATGGGCTGGCCGGTCTTGCCGGAAGATTCGACCGATCCGGGCATTCCAACGACCTCCGGCTTTGCCAAAAAGAATTCGCTCTTCCGCACGGTCTTGATCGTGGCGGCGGCGTTGGGTTTGCTCTTCATTGCTTATTCGCTGTTTAGCGGCCCCGTTACGCGCAAACCCACGCCGAAACCGGCGGACACAGACACGGCCAGCACCTCCACCACGGGCGAGCAGTCCAAAGCCGATGATTCGGCCAAAGGCGACATTGCTGCCGTCACGAAGTCGGACAAAAACGCAGCCGAGAAGCCGCCGGTCGGCCCTTCGGGGACTGAAACGAAACCGCCGGTAACGCAACCCAAATCTGAAAAGGTGACTGTTCCGCCCGTCACCGTCACGACGCCTGCACCCAAAGTGTTGCCGCCGGAAACCACGACGGTCAAGAAACCGGAAGTAAAGAAACCTGAAGCGGCGAAGCCCGAAACTGCCAAACAACCTGAAAATGCGGGTGTGCCACCGACGCCGAATCGCGGCGGCATCACGTTACAGGTCGGCTCGTTTAATGACCGCGCGCAGGCCGATGAGCGGGTCAGCCGGTTGAAAGCCGCTGGGGTCGAGGCGCATATCGTGTCGGCGAATATCCCCGGTCGCGGTCTTTGGCACCGTGTGCAAGTAGGCCGCTTTGTTTCGCGTGAACAGGCCGCCGGGTATGCCAGTCAATTGCGGGGCCGTGGTTTGGTGCAGGATTTCATGGTCACGCCGGTGAACTGAGTTTCACCGGTATAACTGAAACAAATGAAGCGGAGAGTTGGGCTAAGCCCCCGGCTCTCCGCACTTGTCGTAAAAGCAGGGCCGCAGTGGTGCAGCAACCCCCCATCAGCAGCAATCGCAAACCTACCGATGCGCTTTACGCGCAGGTCGTCGAGCGGTATGCCAAGCTTTTCGACAACCCTTCGGCGCGGCTACGCTTTTTGCACAGTACCTTGGCCAAACAGGCTGCCCGCCAAGAAGAATTGCGGCAATCGCTGCAACGGTTCAAATTCCTCGAAAAAACGCCTTTCTATAATTGGATTATGGAAGCGCGTCTCTACAGTTCGATTCTGGAAGAGATTCGCGCCCTGATGGGCAACGTGCCGCCGGAACAACGCGCGCGCTTGCAGGCGGTCGAGATGCCTTTCAAGGCCAGGGCCTTTTTCTATTGCTATCAGGCGCGTCACGCCTTGTATGCCGTGGGCGTCGTGCTGGCCGGACTGCTGCTTTTCGGGTTGTATTCGGGCGTGATGAAAACGGGGCATTATGTTGCGCAACGCTTTGGCCAGCCGGGCAGAACAATTGTGGTCAATGCCAGCAGCCAATCCGGGGCGACTCCGCCCGTTACGAAAACGCTGGATCGGTTATACAATCTGGAAAAGGTCTGGCTGGTCGAACGCACCGGCAAATATGAACGCTACAGCAATAACGGGCGCATCAATACTGAATACGAGGTGGACAATCATCCGCGCGCCTATTACCTGATTCCGCGTAACTCGGAAGCCGCGCCGGAAGAGGTCAGCGGCGCGCCGATTGGCATCGTTTACCACACGACCGAAGGCGAGCAGATCAATTTCTCGCAAGATAACAATTCTTCGATCCAGGAACGCTCAAAGAATCTGATCAAGCATGTCATCCAGGCCAACAAGTCATACAACTATCTGATTGACCGCTTCGGCGAAATTTTCAGGGTGGTGCGCGACGAACAGACGGCCAATCACGCGGGCTATTCGCTCTGGGCCGATCAGAAATATGTTTACATCGGGTTGAACGAGAGCTTTATCGGCGTCGCGTTTGAGTCCAAACAATCCAACTCGCTCGAAGACACGCTCACCGAAGCGCAGGTGGTGTCAGGCCGCCAACTGACCGCGATTTTGCGCGGCAAGTACAAAATCGCCGACGTCAATTGCACGACGCACGGGCTGGTTTCGGTCAATCCCGACAACGGCGCCATCGCGGCACATTACGATTGGGTCAGGAACTTTCCCTTTGAAGGCATGGGCCTGTCGGACAAATACAAAGTGCCCACGCCCAACATGGCCGATTACGGCTTCACCTGGGACGAAGAGATTTTGGAAAAGCTGAACAAGACGCTCTGGCCCGGTGCCATCACCGCCGACGAAGAGTTCAAACGCCGCGCCGAAAAACAGCACATTGGCGTGGAAACGCTGCGCCTCAAATTGCGCGACCGGTATCGTGATCTGTATGCGCGGCAAAAGGCGTTGCAAACTTCGTCCGCCCCCCAAAACGCCAAGCTGACCTTGCAGTCCGAGGCCGCCGAAAATCCTCGCTGAATTACCCGATGACGGGTACCGCAATCTCCCCCATTAGCACGACTGTTGTGGTTCGACAGTTCAAGCTCTGCGCGCTGTAACGACAGGCTGTAGAGGCAACGGTATTGAGTTAGGTGCGGCAATAAGGCGTTCAGAGTTCACGCTTCAGCGTGTTAATTCGACTGAGACACGCTGAAGCGTGAACTCTGAACACGAATTCAATGCCATTGGGCTATAGATGGAGTATGTCCCCTTCTGTTGAGCGCGGCTGGCCCTTAAAATAAGACCTGCTTGGGTCTTTGCTGCCGAGACAATTCCGCTACTTGAAACTTTTCGCGCCAATTCAACAAAGCCGCTCGTGCTGTTTCTGACAAGCTCCGGCGGAGTATTGCAATTTCGCGGGAAAGCAAGTAAGAAAGGCTTTCTTTTAATGCCAAAAACACCAAGTAAAAACGACGGAGGAATAATGGAAGAGAAGAATCCCGCGACACCCGAAGCCGGCGGCGAAGCCGGTGCGCTCGGACTCGACATCGGCACCAGCCGCATCGTGCTGGCTGGCGGCCCCAACGGTCACAAAGCCCAGACCCAACTCAACGCTTTTGTCAGTGTGCCTTATTCAAAAATGACCGAAGCCATCTTGCAGCAGAACAAGATGGTCTATCAACGCAACGGCAAAGAACTGTTTGTCTTCGGCAGCGATTCCGATAAGTTCGCCAGCTTTTTCAACGCCGTGCCGCGCCGTCCCATGCAACTGGGCGTGCTCAATGCCAGCGAACCGATGGGCCAGCAGATCATCCAGGCCATCATCGAAGCGATGGTGCCGCGCGCCAAGAAAAACGAACTGCTCTGTTTCAGCGTGCCGGGCCGCGGCGAAGGCACCGATTCCAACCTCGTCTATCACGAAGCCGTGCTCCGGACCTTCCTGCAATCGCTCGGTTACGAAGCCAAAGCGATCAACGAAGGCCTGGCGATTGTCTTTGCCGAACTGCAAAGCGAAAACTTCACCGGCATCGGCATCAGTTGCGGCGGCGGCATGTGCAACGTTTGCGTCTCGTTCCTGTCCGTCCCCATGCTGACTTTCAGCATTCCCAAGGGCGGCGATTACATTGACCAGAGCGTTTCCGCCGTGACTGACGAACCGCTCACCCGCGTGCGCCTCGCCAAAGAAGAATCCCTCGACCTCTCGCGCCAGCCCAAAGACAAGGTTTCGAGCGCCCTGCACATCTATTACGATGAGGTCATCAACACCCTCGTCGAAAAGCTGCGCGAAGAGTTCGAGAACTCCAAGCAACTGCCCAAACTCGACCGCGCGATCCCGATTGTGCTCTCGGGCGGCACCGCCAAACCGCGCGGCTTCCTGCAAAAATTCGAAGCGGCGCTCAAACGCGACGGCTTTCCCGTCCAGATTTCCGACGTGCGGCTGGCCAGCGATCCGCTGACGGCGACGGCGCGGGGCTGTTATATCGCGGCGATTTCCGAGATTCGGTAGGCGTTGCAGAAGAGACCGCAAGAGTTTACAAAAGTATGAAGGGTGAGAAGGCTGGCTGTGATTTTGCTCACCAGCACAGCTTCTCACCCTTTCTTTTTGAGAAGGATTGGCTGTAACCCTCAGTCACGCTGGACAGTGATGGGTTCTCGATCTGGTGCCTTGATCACCAAGCTGTCTGGCCCCTGCCGTCCCGCTTCGGCACGCCGCTGGCGAATACGTTGAAGCAACTCTTTCAAGTATGGTTCCAGCCATTCTGGATTGTTACCGTCGTAAAGATAGATTTCCCACTTGTAGAAGTACTGGCCTTTCTTGCCAATCGTCACATAATCCACCGCCCCACAACGGTAGAAAAAGTTGAGACTACGGCGTAATAACTTCTCCCATTCATCAGCATCATTGGCATCACTCACCGCTGGTAATTCAAAGCGGAAGAACGTCTGTGGCAAATGGGCCAAGAGCGTGTGATTGTTGCGGAAGTTGATCTCGTTGATTCCGGCTTTGTGGTTGTTGCACAGGCGGCAAAGCGTTTGTAGATTTCCGAGCGCACTGGTGCCGCCCAGGTAACTAGGTGCAACGTGGTCTACTTCGAGTAATCGGCGATTGCTTTCCCCGCAAGATAGACAGCTGAAACCATCACGGGCTTTGGTCTGCTCTTTGACTTCGGCTGATGGCTCGCGAAGAAACTGCTTCTCCGGGAATTCGACTGGCACCTTTGCTGCGGGCTGCATAAATTCCTGGCAGAGCAACTTGTTTTCGCAAGCGTCATACTGCGATTTGAAGAGCGGATAATTGGGATAAAGTACGCGCCAGTAGCGGTCAGTGCGACTGTATTCGGCCAACAGTGCCTCGTGTTTTTTGCGTGCGCCAAGATCGGCTTGGACGGAATGTTGCACCAACTCATCCAAGTCGTGGTGATTGCGTTCAGCGAAGGCAAAGAATCTAGGCAGGCTGTTGTTTTGCGCCAAGTGGCGGGCAAGGTGGAAAAGATTGGTCAGTAAATCGGCAGCCGAGCGTTCAGTCACTTGCGCAAAGTACTTCTGACGCCAAAACTCAAGCTCTTCTTGATGGGCTTCAAGCGTTGTATCGGGACTGGCAAAGCTACGCAAATCCATACATTCAAGCAACTCAAGCAAGCGTCGGTAGAGTTCGACCTCGTTGTCAAAGACCATCATCATCTGCGGCACCGTCACCTGATCATCGCTGCCAGCCACCACTGTTTCGAATTCGACGAGATACCAGCCGACAGGCAGTAGCGAAAGAAAAGGCGCGGGCGCGACGTTTTCACCGCTGTCCATCTGTCGAGCCAAGCGCCGCACCAAGTCTATCGAAATGTACTGCAGCGGCGGACGCTGGGCGTGTTCCGGCATGCTCTCGTCAGCGCGCCCAGCATTGAGTTGCTGATAATTGGCCCAGTTGATGAGATGTTTCCAGTTGTCCGTGAACGAGACTATAAACGCTTCGTCCGTGCCGCCGAATTTAGGGCCACGCAGCGCCCGCCCGATCATTTGCGTCAGCAGAATGCTGCTGGTGGTTTGGCGCGTCAGAAAGACGGTACGCACATCCGGCACGTCGGTGCCTTCGGTCAGCATCCGCACGTTGAGCAACACATCAAGTTCGTTATTTTTGAAAGCCGCCAGCACTTGCTTGTTTTCGTCGGCGGTGCGGCGGTTGCGCGTTTCTGGATTACCAGGGTTGGCGTCCACATGCGTGTAGACAGCATCGGCACGCACACCGCGCTCACACAGGAATTCGCGCAGTTGTTCGCATTGGAACCAACGGTCGGCAAACATGATCGTCTTGCCGTAGCGTTCGCGGTTATTGACATAGGTATTGGCGATGTAAAGGTTGCGTTCGCGGCTCTGCGCCAGTTGGGTAATAACATCTTCGGGTAAATCGCGGTAAGTGCCACGCCATTTCTCGTACTCGCGCTCGTCGAATTCTGTCTCAAAGTTTGTCTGGAAGTCTTCAAAGATAGGTTTGGCGAGAATGCCTGCGGCCATCAACTCCTGTGGTGTCGTCTGATAAACGATCTGCTGCGGGAAGAGTCGTGTGAGCCAGCCGCGTTTCTTCTCTTCGCTGTGAGTCGGCGTTGCGGTCAAGCCCAAGAGTACCAACTTCGGCAGTCGCTGACGCAACTCATCAATCAACGTGCGATAGCTGTAAGCTGGCGAATGATGCGCTTCATCGAAGACTACGCAGAGGCGTTCACCAGCGGCTTGAAGAAAGGCGGTAAATTGCGGATGTTGGTTGCGCCAGGCCTGGGTAAAGGTTTGCAGCGTGCCGATCACGACATCATCGGTGTGTTTGAGTTGATGCACGCGGCTGTGGCCCGGCGTGCCGGAGATCACACGCGCCGAAAGTTTCGGCTTCGGCTCAGGAATGCCGCCGAGTTCGCGTTCCAGATTCTCCAATGCTTGCTCCAACAGATGATGCGTATGTGCTAACCAGAGGACGCGGTAACCAGTGGACAATGGCGCGGTGCAAAGAAACCGCATTGCCGTGAATGTCTTGCCGCCGCCCGTAGGAAGCACAAGTAGGCCGCCTGAAGGAGCAATTTGAGTATTCTCAAACCACATGCTTAACCTGCTCAAAGCTTGGTTTTGATGATTGGCAGGAGTTCTTACGCAGTAAGACTTACGCGCTTCGATAAGGTTATATTCGCGGAAAAACTGATTGTCTGGTTGGGGGAGCACAATCTTACCTCCCGATGTTTTATGCTGAAATTGTTTGGCAAGCCAATGGGGCTGACTGGCGTAATACTTCGACGCGGTGCAGTCTAATGTATTGCAATCTGACACGGCAATACGTTTGATTGAACGCGAGAATAGATGTTCGAATGGTTGTGTCGCAAACACCAGCCGAGGGCGTAGGCGTGATCAGCGTGCATTTGTCAGCGTCCCAAGCGACCTTGTAAAAAGCTCAGCAATTGGAGGATAGTTCGAGCATGCCAACGGTGCTCAGAAAGGATGGCTTCAATTTTGCTGATGCTAACGAATTTTGTGGTTTTAGCCCCAGCGGGGCGAGATGTTTATAGCTCCGGGAGCGAGAAGCTTTTCAAGCTCCGTTAGGAGCGAAATGTGGGGCTGCGGGTGTCGCCCCGCTGGGGCTTGGGAAATATTTGGCCTGCGTTGCTATAAACATCTCGCCCCGCTGGGGCTGAAGAAAAGGCGCTACAAATCGCCGCTGAGCAGCATGATTATTTGCTTGAACAATGGAGGAGAATTCGTGGCAACGCATAAAGCGGGCAAGTGGACATACACCGACGAAGAGTTTGAGGTAATGTTCGCCGAAGCTGACCGGCGCGGGAAAGAAGCAATGAAGACCGAGATCACGGCGCGCCATGCCTATTACGACCCCACCACTCACCGGCTGGTCATCGAATTGAAAAACGGTGCGACGCACAGCGTGCCGTGCCAGTTGATTCAAGGCTTGCGCGACGCCGACCCGGCGGACATCGCGGCGGTCGAGTTGGGTTTGCGTGGGGCTTCGTTGCATTGGGAGAAGCTGGACAATGATTTCACCGTCGGCGGGTTGGTGCGCAGCATTTATGGCACCAAAAAGTGGATGGAGCGACTGGCGCGCGAGAACGAAGAAGCTGTGCAGGCCAAAACCGCGCCCAAACGCCCGCGTGTTCCGGCGGCGGCCACGGTAACGGGGAAGCGCCGACGGAAAGCCGCTTGAGCTAAAGCTGTAAGGAGGAGCAACGATGATAGACTTCAATCTGTTTGACCCGCTACCGAAAATGCAATCAGTTTTTGTGCTGCTTCGTGTGTCTTCGCGGGCGAATCATCTTTTTCCGGGGGCCTTTCCAATGGATCGCAGAACCTTCGTCCAATTTCTCGCCGCCACGCCGCTGGTCACGACGCTGCCTGCGGACGAGCATAAGCCGCAATATCGCATCGTCACGCCGCACAAACCGCAAGGCGCGCTGGGTATGCCCGGCCCCTATCCCGGTCAAGTCGTCAAAGTGACTTCGGCCAAATGTGTGGATGAAGCGACCGCCGCGACCAATGCCGAGGTCGTGCGCGAAATGATGGCGCGCGGCATGTGCGAATTGACTGGCGAGAAACAACCGCTGGCTGCGTGGCAACGCTTTTTTACGCCCGCCGATGTGGTCGGCATCAAGGTCAATTGCGGCGGCTATCCGTATTGCATGTCCGATTACGAGGTGGTGGCCGAAACGATTCGCAACCTGGTGGCCGTCGGCGTCAAGCCCGCGCAGATTTACATCTACGAGCGGTTTGAGAATCAGATCAGCGAAACGAACTACACGCCGCACGTGGCCGAGGGCGTGCGCATTCACGCGGCTGAACGCCAGAACCGCCGGACGGATCAATCGAATTACGACCCGCGCGTCTATGTCGAAGCCGACTTCTTTGGCGAAGACGACACGCGGTCGAACATGATGAAGCTGGTTTCGCAAGCCGTCACCAAGATCATCAACATCCCGAACATGAAAGATCACGGTGCGGTGGGCGCGACCGGCTGTCTGAAAAACGTCGCGTATGGCAGTTTCTCGAATGTGGCGCGCACGCATTTCAAAGGTGTCTCGCATACGCTGTCGTTCGTCGGCACGCTGGCGGCGGTCGAGCCGCTACGTTCCAAGACGGTCTTGCAAATCATGGATGGTTTGCGCGGCGTCTGGCACGCGGGGCCGTTTGCGCGCACGCTGAAATACGTCTTCTTTCCCAAACAACTCATGTTCGGCACCGATCCCGTCGCCATTGACCGCCTCTTGCTCGACATCATTGACGATGAACGCAAGCGGCGCGGCGTGATTTCGATTTGGAACCGCGACGTGCAAACGCTGGATTTCAACAACGGCAAGCAACGCGACGAAGACCCCAATACCAACATCATCATCCGCGAACCGGGCCACGTCGAATTCGCGGGCAAGCTGGGCTTGGGCGTGCACGAACTCGATAAAATCCGCGTCAAGGAGATTGCGCTATGATCCGCCAAAGCCGTGCGGCGGGGATTGGCCTGCTCATCTCATTGGCTTGCGCGCTGAGCAGCGCGACAGCGCAAAAGCCAGCCCAGCCGACACAGCGCCTGCCCGTGCTTTATGACGCGAAGAAGCTGGGCGCCGCCGCGTTGCAAAAACGCGAAAAGCTATTGGTGCCCAAGCTGGCGGGCCGCGCCGCCAATGTGGCCTCGGCCACGCGCCGTCCGTGGATTGACGCGAACGGCTGGCGCATCGGGCGCAATCCGGCGGGCAAGTTTTATTACGAAGTCCCGGCGGGCAAAGCCGCGCTGGCACTGGCCGAAGCGTTTGTTTATAACGCCGATGCCATCGTCAAAATTGAGGAAGCCGATGCCGCACAGGCTGAAACGATGCTCGCGTTTTTGCGCACTCTGCCGCCTGCCAACTGGCCCGGCGTCGCCGACCTCGGCGTCATTGACGATGGCTCGCCCGACATCGGCGAAGTGCTCAACCTGCTCACGCGCCGCAATCTGCTCTTCCGAATCGTCAAAACACCCGCGCCGGACTTGCGGCTCAACATTCAACTAGGCACCCAGGAATTCCCGCGCGAAGCCGCCGCCGATCCCAGCGAATTTGTTTTGCGTGTACGCCGTCAACTCACCGACGAACAGCGTTCATTGCGCCTGTACGGCACTGAGTTGGTCATCTGCCGCATGCAAAGTGACGGCCCGCACGCCCGCGTGCATCTGCTGAATTACAGCGGACGCGACATGGAAGGTGTGCGCGTGCGTTTGCGCAGCGTGTTTGGGTCGAGTTCGGCCTATGCGTTTGGGGTCAAGAAAGTGACGGTCGAAGATTTCGCGCTGGACGCCACCGGGACGGAATTCACGTTGGATCAGTTGGGCGCATATACCGTCGTGGATTTGAGCGCGGCGAAATAAGGCGCGCCTTGTTTTTGCCGCGCTCACTCCTGCGGCTCAGCCAATTTGCAGATGCGGGTGGCCGTAAACAGCATAGGCCAGCCAGGTGGCTTCCTGCGCCGTGCGCGCTTGCTCGCGCGCTTGAATCGTCGCCTCGGCCAGCGTCGCGCCCTTCAGCAATTGCGTATAAAGCTCCTCGGTGAAACCGCGCGCGGGATCATCGCCCACAGCCCACAGCGCTCCGATAAACACGCCCGCCCCGCGTTTCAAGAAGGCTTGCGCGAAGCCGCCCAACCCCGTCAGTTTGTAGCCCGCGCGTCCGGCCTGGCAGGCGTTCAGCACGATCATGGGGCGGTTGTCCGGGCCTTTCAAATTAGCGAATTGCTCGGTCACCGTCGCCGTCAGCGCGTCGGTGATGTATTGGCCGTTCTCGATGCGCCCTTCCAGCAGCAGTTGCGCCCCGGTGATGTTGTTGGTTTCCGCCGCGCCGTGGCAGGCAAAGTGCAGCAGGTCGAAGGCGCCCGGCTGGCCGAGCAGCTTACGGACTTCGCCGGATTTGGGCACGACGGGCGTGGCCCGAAATTTGGCCTTGAGGAATTTGGCTTCTGCCTGCGTGGCGGCCAGTGTCAAGCGCGGATCAGGATAATCGGGCACGACGTAACGGGCACGGTCTTTTCTGATGAGCAGCTTATCCGGCGGCCAGAAGCCGGCTTCGTGCAACCAGCGCACCAATCCCATTTGGCCGAGGAAGTGCGTCTCAGCAGGCAACGGTTGGCCCGGCTCTTTCAGATGCACCAACTCCCAGGGGATGAACGGCTCGGTCGAGATGACCTGAATACTGCGAATTTTATCGCGATGCTCCCAGAGCCGTTGTTGCAGTTTTTCCGGCAACAGTTCATCCAGCAACTCGGCCCCGAAGGCGCGCAACTCGGCGTTGAAATCGTCGAAGTCCTGCGCGCTGCTGAGCCAGCGGTCTTCAATTTTCTGATACAGATCGGCGACGTATTGGCCGCGGTCGCCCACAAACGATTTTGACTCGAAAGACTCGAACAAGCCCAAGTCCGGCGATTGCAGTTCATACATGAAGCTGGTCTGGTTGCCCCGCAGCAGTTCGATGATCCGCAGTTGGTGAAGCGCTTCTTTCAAGGGCGGCGCGGGCGTCACGGTTTGGCTGGCAGCAGTCTTGGCCGTCGCACCGCTTTTCGTTTTCACGATCTGCGGTTTGAGTTGGAGCGTGATGAGCGGTACCTGCCCCTGGCGCGCGACGATCCAGACTTCGCCGTCACCGACGTTAGTCGCTTTGAGATCGAAGTAAAGCTGTTGCGGCGCGCCCGGTGCAGGCGGCTCAATTTCCGCGCGGCCTTCATCCAGCAACTCGAAATTCTGTTTCGGAATCGCCTGCACGATGATGCGCTTGGTGGCTTCGATTACAGCTTGACCGCCCGCCGCAGCGACACCGGTGGCGCGTTCGATAACTTCGCGCGAGATGAGCACCTCGACGGTCGTGGCGCGTTTGACCACCACTTCTTCATCCATCTCCGCGTGGAAGTAGCATGTCTCTGTGGGCGCAGCAGCAGCGGGGGCCTGCTTGGGCGGCTTGGCGCGTGTGGTGGGCGGTGCGACCGGTGTGGCGCCGCCGCCGCGTGTGGTGCGCCCGCCGCGCGTCCTTCCTGCTGGTGCATCAAATTCCCCACCGCCGCCACCCTCACCAGCAAGAAGCTCGTCGCCGCCAGAGTCGCCAGCATCTTCCCGCATGCCGCGCCTGCCACGCGGCCTCGCGGCAGGCAATTCAATCGCTCTCGGCCCCCTGCCTGCCGGCACAATGGAACTCACCCCGCCGCCACCGATGTAACCGCTCAGGCCTTCCAGCGAAAGAAACGTCGGCATCGCCCGCTGCGCCTCGGCGCGTTCGAGGGGTTTATTCGCGCTGGTGGGTGGTGTTGGCTTGGCTAGTTTTTGCGCCAACGCGACGAGTTGTGCGGTCGTGCGTAATTCAACGGTTTCGGCCACCACACCGACGGGCCGACCATCCGCGATAACCACGCCGCGCCCCGCTGTTTCCCGGCACTTTTGCGGAGCCGCCGCCAAGGTCAGCGGCTGATTGACCGTGCGCGGCTGCGAGGCGTCCTCTTCGCGCAAGCCGAGGGCGATGCTCAGGGTGCGCTGGTCATTGGGTTTGAGTTCTTGGAAGATTTGCTCATACGTGAAAGCGTAATTGAGCACATCGCCGTAATGTGCGCGGCGCAAAACGACGAAGCTGGCGACCTGCGTTTCGAGGCGTTGCCGCAACTCCGCCGCGAGCATCACATCCGCATCCACCACGATGATGTCCGTATCCACCGCTGCCGGAAGCGGCGCTTTGGCCGCTTCGCCCGCCTGGCCAATACGCTGGGCCGCCGCCACTGCGGCCAGCGCGCCCGGACGCTCCGGCACAGGCGCAAGGTCAGTGGCGATACCGCGCCTGCCGCCTCTGGTCACCGCCGGACTCGGCGGGCTTGCCGGACGCGGCTCCAGCAAACCCAACCAACGCGCCAAGACATCGGTGACGCGCGGCTGAACGAAGTAATTGGTGTGATAAACCTGCGGATTGGCGCTGAAATCCAAACTGTCTTTGATGAACTTCCCTGCTTGCGGATCAATCGCGATCATCGAGGCCGTATTCACGACCAGGTCATTCGCTTCTTTCATCAACTCGCTCATAAAGCCCGTGCCCAACATTTGCAGCAGCCGTTTCGGCAATTCGCTGGGCTGGTGGTCGCCGTCAAGCTGGGCTTTGAATTGGGCGGTGATGGCGAAGTAGTTGCTCTGCTGAATGGTCGGCTGTCCGGGTTGCGTCTCGTTGAGCTTGGTGACGAAAGCCCCCGCCGGTTCCATCGCGGCCAAGCCGGGCGCGGCACTGTCGCTGATGGTATGCGTGGCGGCGTATTTAACGAACGCGCCCAAGCTCTGCACGGCCTCGCTCAACACCAGCGCCGCGACATTCACCTGGGGCAGCAGTTTGAGCAGCTTGCAAGCCCCGACGACCAGATTGGTGTAAAGGTCAACCAGCGTTTTCCAATTCGCCGGCTCAGCCAGCAAGGTGCCGCCGTTGGTAGCGGCGACGAAAATCACGCGCCCAAGCTGCGGCTTCCAGGGCGAAAGTGGCAACAGGTGTTCGATCAAACTGCGCGTCACCAAGCCGCCGCGACTGTGCGTGATGATGTCTATTTGCGGATTGAAGGGCCAAGCGTAGCCCTGCAACTGTTTGAGCAACTCGGTGGCGTTGGCTAACGGGTCTTCGCTCAAGGTCTGGTGGTCGAAACCGATGACCGCGTCGTAATTGGCGCGCGCGCCCGCGAGAAACTTCTGCCCCCAGGGCGTGGCGGCCAGCGCGCCAAAGCCGCCAATCGTGCTGCTGAAGGTACCGTGAATAAACAGCAACAGCCGCGCGGGCCGGTCAGCGGGCAACTTGAGCGTCGCCAGATCACTGACCAGCGGCCATTGCTGCGGATCATCCCCAGCCAAATTGACAAGGCCGGTTCGCACGTTCCGTTCCAGGTATTTGATGGCATTGCCCACGGCGATGCGGGCGGCGAATTTAAGCACATAGCCTTTGACCGTGCCCCAAACGAAGTTGCTGACGATGCCACGCTTGGCTGTCCCGCGCGTCGGCGCGGCAGGCGCGGCAGGGCCGGGCAAGTCAATGCTGAAGGTGGCTTGGCGCGCAGGCGCCGGGCCGCGCTGGCCGCCGCGTGCGCGCGGTGCGGCTTGCGCGTCAGGAAATTGCCAGGTGTACATGCCGTCCTGTTCCAACAAAAGTACGGCGTCTTCATTCGCGGCCAGCGGAACGTCAAAAGCCGCCCGGCCCGTGGTCGCAGCCCGCGTCTTCGGCGCGGCGCTCGGCGTCAAATCGAATTGATCGAATAGTCGCATCTCTTGTTGTTCGAGCGCCGCGAGCAAGGGGTCGCTTTCCCCAGCGGACGGCGGCAGCGGAATAGCGCCCCTCAGGCTGCCAGGGTTGATGCGGCGCGTTCGCGGCGGCGTGACAGCAACTGCATCGCCAAGCTGATAATCGTCAGGAAGAGTGATTTGCAAACCGCTTGCGCGGCTGATGCTGGCCATGGAATGCTCCTTTCGAGTGAGTGTGGTTGGGTTAACGCCGAGCTACACGTCGCGGCAGATATTTCCAATGCAAGTGAATTGGACTTCAAACTATTCTGTGACTGACTGCTTCATCTCAAGCGTAACGTGCCAAACGCTTCCGGCGTGTGGTAATTGTCGCTGTTGGTCGGTTGCCACGCGATGCGTTTGCGGTTGGGCGGCGGCCCCTGGAAGCGGTAAAAATTGACGCGCAGTTCGTTGCCGGCTTTCGGCGCGCGCTTGTCCAGTTTGTCATAGGGGATGCGCATCGCACCGTACCAAACCTTTTTCTCTTTGACGATTTGCGCTTTGACTTCGTAGCCGGAGTTCCAGCCAACGTCGTGATTCACGGGCGTTGAGCCACGATCAATGTCGAGGTCAACCCATTCGCCCTGCGGCGAGACTTGAAATTCGGTGTAGCGCTTGATGTTGGCGAAATCGCTGCCGATGAAAGCTTCGGCCACGTCCCATTCCCACAGCTTGTTGGTTTCGGTTGTCGTCGAAGGGTTGGCTTTCAAGAACAGTTCTTCATAAGGACAGATAAACAGCAAGTACAGATTTTTGTCCGTCCAGCGCGCGCGAATCTCGGTGCGATGCCCCGGCGTCAGTTCGCCGCGCGGGCCGCGTTCCGAAAAAACGCCCTTGACCGACTTCCAGTTTGGATCATTCGGGTCGGCCTTGAGCGCGAAATCGGCTTTGGCATGATAGCTGTTGATGACGTTGGCGGCTTGCGCCCAGCCCGTGGTCGCCAGCAACAATACGAGCCCAAGCGTTGGTAGATTGCAGCGAAGTTTCATTGGGTTTGCTCCTGATGGTTGGTTTAACGCGCGGCATCATCGCCCAAGCCGCCGTGAGTCGCAAGATGGACAAGCAAATACAAGCTCCAACGGAGCGCGATACGAAAGCCCGGGGCAACGCCCTGGGTGGGGTGATCAAAATTGAGAAAGCCCTGAAGGGACGCAATAATCACGCGCTATTGCGCCCTTTCGGGGCTTGGTTAAACAGCACGACTTACCAGGGGCGCCGCTTCGCCTGCCCCTGGCTTTCGTATTGCGCCCCGTTGGGGCTTGTCTCGCTCGTTTGTTTAGCCATCTTCGCTTCCCTTCCAATAACCAACGCTCGTGAACTAATCCGTTACGAAGACAGCCGCGTCTCGATGGCTTCCACCTACACCATCGTTGTGTATGGCCGCGACACCCAAACGTCGCGCCTCGCCGTCAATGCCGCCTTTGACGAAGTTGACCGCCTTGACCGGCTGATGAGCCATTACAAACCCGCCAGCCCACTCTCACGCCTGAACCGCGAGGCCGCTCAACAGTCGGTCAAAACCGAAGCCGAACTCTTTGACTTCCTGACCGAATGTTTACGCTACAGCCGCGCGTCTGACGGCGCGTTCGACATCACGGTCGGCGCGCTGATGAAAGCCTGGGGCTTCTTTCGCGGCGAAGGGCGGATGCCCAGTGACGCTGAACTTGCCATCGCCCGCGCGCGCACTGGCTATCAGCACCTGCGCTTGAATCCGACCGACCGCACCGTCAGCTTTGCCACATCCGGTCTCGAACTCGATCTGGGTGGCATCGCCAAAGGCTACGCCGCAGATCGTGCCGTCGCCGTGCTCAAACAACACGGCATCCGCAGCGCGCTGGTCAGCGCCGGGGGCAGCACGATATACGGGTTGGGCACGCCGCCCGACCAAGTCGCTGGCTGGGAGGTTCAACTCCGAGACCCGCTCGATGCGCGCAAGACGGCGCTGACCGTGCGGCTGAAAGACCGCGCGTTGTCGGTGTCGGGCAATTACGAAAAGTTTTTTGAACTGGGCGGTGTGCGCTACTCGCACATTATGGATCCGCGCACCGGGCGGCCTGTGCCGGACATGCTTTCTGTCGCGGTGTTGACGGCTGACGGCACGGCGGGCGATGCGCTCGACAATGTGTTTTACGTGCAAGGCGTCGCGTGGAGCCGCGCGCATCTGGCGGACTGGCCGGGCACTGAGGTTTACTTTTTCCTGCCGCAAGCGGGCGGCAAATGGACACTCACGCACTTACCGGATTGACCCTGCGGCGAACCGGCCAGCAAGTTGACTTCCCTGCCTTGGGCGGCTAATTTGACGCCTCTTTCAAATCATCCATCACAACTATGGTCGCACGTCGTTTCATCATCTCCGGCTCTGTACAAGGCGTAGGCTATCGCTTCTTTGCGATGCGTGCCGCTGCGCGCTATCAGGTGCACGGCACGGTGCGCAACCTGCCCGATGGCCGCGTCGAAGTCGTGGCCGAAGGCGACCGCGACGAGATGGATGAATTCAAAACCGATCTGACGGCAGGCCCGACGTTCGCCGTCGTCTCTGACATCGAAGAGACCGACCTGCCCGTCACGGGCCGCTACCGCGAATTCCGCATTGATCACTGATTCCGAAAAGGAGCTTCCCAATTCATGTCCGCTGTTGATCCCGCCATCGAAAAAGAACTGAAAGCCCTGATCCGCGAAGTCCCCGACTTCCCCAAACCCGGCATTCTGTTTTACGACATCACGACGCTGCTCAAACATCCGGCGGGCCTGAAAACCGCGCTCGATCAATTGACGGCCAAATACCAGGGCCACGCCATTGACACCGTCATCGGCATCGAATCGCGCGGCTTCATCTTTGCGCCTTACATCGCCGCGCAACTCGGCGCTGGCTTCGTGCCCGTGCGCAAACCCAAGAAGCTGCCCGCCGAATGCGAGAGCGTTAGTTACGATCTCGAATACGGCAGCGACACATTGCAAATCCACAAAGACGCCATCGGCACGGGCCACAACGTCATTATCGTAGACGACCTGCTCGCCACCGGCGGCACTGCCAAAGCCGTCACCCAACTGGTCGAAAAACTTGGCGGCAACGTCGTCGGCCTGTCGTTCATGGTCGAACTCGAATTTCTGCCCGGTCGCGCCAAGCTCGCTGGTTATGATGTCTTCTCGCTGCTAAAATACGCCGCGTAATTTGATAGCTCGCGCTTGTAGCTCAGGTGGATAGAGCGACTGCCTCCTAAGCAGTAGGCCGCTGGTTCGAGTCCAGCCAAGCGCATTAAGGAATTCAACAACTTACCGTCAGACAATATGCATGCAATTGGCAGCGATGCCACATTGAATGCCACATTGCCTGATTTTATTTTTCCCTCAGTCATCACTGACCTTCTGCTTTTTCAATCCTGTTTTCGTTTTTCTTTAGAGGCACCTGTCTCTTCAGGCAGCTCCCAGTGTGTTTTGAATCATTGACCGTAATTCCTCTATAAAACCCTCTTTTTCTTTTTTATTTACGGCTATGGCCGCAAGCAGGTCTTCATTGCTTCTGGCAGCTTGGTCTAAAAGGCCAAGTAATCGCTCCTTATCTGGGAAAGGAGGTTTACTTGCAATGATCGCTTTGTGCTGAGTTATGGCGTCAGCCTCTTGCTGACAAAATTCAATTTCCTTTTCCATCCGATCAATACCGAGAATCTCATAGAAAGTTTGGGGCTGGTCGGAATCGTTTTTATGTTGGCTCATATTGTTCTTCCTTTGTGAATTATAGTTGTGCATCATCGCGCTTAATAGTTAAGAGCAATTGGATCCCCTTTACTTCCCTTTCGCCTTACTATCTCGCTTCTTTGCCGTTGGCTTCGTCTCGGCTGCGCCGGTTTTGGCCTTCTTCGTCTTGGCGTTCACCGGCGCAGATTCGCGTGTTACTTCTATAGCCTCGGCTTCATCAGTTTTTTTGGGACGGCCTGGCTTACCATAAATGGTGACGTTGGCCAGTGCCGATTCTTGAATAACGTACTCTCGCCCTATCTGTTGCGCAGCAAGCTTGCCCTCGTAAATCAGTGCAAGGATGCGCCGAACGCTCACACCCAACTTATCTGCTGCCTGTTGTGTTCCGAGTAGGTTCATACATGTCTTATAGCGGAAAAAAAAAGTTCCGTCAAACGACTATTTAGCTTGACGAAATATACCGACAGCCGTATATTATTCCCGTCAGTTGGACATCACAAACGAAAGGTACACGGCAATGATCAAACTGGAACGCGGCGACAAGATGAACAAGGCGATTGAAAGAGCGAAAGCGGTTCGCCCCTTCGTCAAATGGCTGGGTGAGCGCACCTACACGGTGAGTTCCAGCGATGGTCAGCGCGTCTACATCGTGCGCTTCGTGGTTGCCAACGGTCACAAGCTGGCCGAATGCAACTGCAAGGCGGGCGAGGCTGGCATGCTTTGCTACCACGTCGCCGCCGCAGCGGCGGTCAACATCGCGGTGGCTTCGATTCATCGGCAGGCTGAGCAATCAGCCGCGCCCGTGATCGAGACGAAGCCCGTCACGACAAGCAATGTGCGCTTCGTCAGCAACGGTCAATTGAGCGGCTGGTATTACGGCAGCGTGATGATCTGACGCGACGCAACGGGCTGGCGGTTCGCGCGCCAGCCTTTCCCCCAAACCCAAAGCAAAGAATGGAGAACCCAAAAATGGAAATGGAAGTGGCAACGAAAACGAATACGCACCTTCGCATGGTGCCCAAACCGAAGGCCGCGCCCAAACTCACGGCGGATCAGCTCGTCAATCAGGTGGCAGAGCACACCTTTGAGGCGCTGAGCTATTGCTGGTTCACCACACGTCAGCGGCCTATGTCCGATGTGCCGATTGATCGGTTTATGACGGCGCTCTACCGCGTGACAGATGAGAGCGGAGCCATGTGGCAGCCGCTGGTGATGGCCTATCTCGCGCCGGTCATTTACGCGCTTGATGCTGAACTTGATGCCGCTGCGACGGGTCAGAAGATCAAGCCCGAAGTTTTGCAACGCGCCATCCGCGAAGCCCAAGTTGCGGCACTTGCTTCTTTGCGCGTTGGCGTTTAACCGTGCTGGCCTGCCCCGCCAGCCATTACCACGAACTCGAATATAAACGGAGAAAACAAGATGCAAACTGAAATGACTTCCACGACTAACCCGTCTGTCGCGCAGGCCCGTGCGCTGCGCCCGGTGTATGAGCAGTTTACGCAAGCGACGGTCGCCTTGCTGTCTGACCCGGCGACCCCCGCCATCGTGCGGGATTACGCGATTGAAGCCGCCGTTTCAATTGGCAATGAGTTCGGTTTCCTCGGCGGGGAGTCTACGGCTGATGCTGAGCGCTGCCTGCGTAGCGCGTTCGGCTCAATCTCATAACGCGAAAGGGCTTTCCGAGTGCGTCTACACCAGGAAAGCCCCTAACAACAACCACACGCCGAAGCGCGCAGATGCTGCCTTCATTGTCATCCTACCGCTTCGGCCCTTCCCATTGAAAGGCAATTGAAATGCAGTCCTATCAAGCTTATCAAACGAAGCAAACCCAATTTGAAGAACAGGCCGACAAAAAACACGAAACCACCGGCGCAATTGCCCATTGGCTTTTTCTTCTCATTGGCGCGGCGATCAGCGCGGGCGCGAGCTACTTCATTGGCCACAAGGGCATGGCGGGCAATGATTTCTACGAAAGCACCATCGGCGCGAAGAATGCAGCTTGGCTGGTCGTGTTTGCGTTGGATGGCTCATTTCTCGCGCTGGTCTATGGGATGGCCTCGTTTCTCAAAAGCAGCGAGCAACGCGAACTGGCTGGCCGTGCGTTGGTCGTGTTGAAGGTTATCTTGTGCCTGAACATCCTCGCCGCTTTCCTGCTGATTCAGCGCGCCAACGTCTTACCGTGGATTGAGAACTATACGGTCTACGGTTCCCCGCTGGTGATCGGCGCGGTGCTTTGGTTGTGGTCATCGCTCTACGCGAAACGACGCCAGAACGTGATGATGGCGAACGCGCTCGACACGCAAGCCACGCGCGACGCGGCATGGGCGCAACAGTATCTGAATGATCAGGCCCGCAACCGCGAAGCCTACGATCTGGCTGCCAATTCACCCGCGATGAACGCGCTCCGCAATGCCGCTGCTCGACGGAAAGCCATTGAGGCTGTCGCGGCTGAATTCGCGCTGCCCTTTGCCGAAGCGGAGCGGATATACAGCGAGGCCGAACACGCGCGCATCACGCCGCAGTCAACAGCGAAGCCTACAGCCGTCTGGCGCGGTGGCCAGCAAGTAGGCAACGGCGTGGATTGGGACTCAGCCCCAAAAGTCTAAGGCCGGTGATGGATGCCCCGCCGCCTTCACCCGGTGGCGCATCACTGGCGCTAATCTCGACAACGGCCGCGCCTGTCCGAAAAGCCGAGACGAAGGCTCCAACGGAAAAACGTGGCGGTAGCGGGTCAACGAAAAAACGTGGCGGTAGCGGGTCTGATTCGTTGCCGCCGCTGCCTGCGATCCAGTGGGAGAAGAGAACCGACCGGCCCGGCTTCAGTTGCTGGCACGCGCCAGACGGCGCACAGGCGCACCGCCAGACCAAAACCTACTTGGGATATGTCAGCAGGAAATTGCTGGCTGAATGGCTGGCGTTGCCGAAAGCTGAACTACTGGGCACCGTCACCGCATGGGTGGCGGATCGGCGCACAGAGAAGGGGATGGACTAACTGTTAGATCGTTGGCGAGGCTGAGCACCAATCCGTCCTCGTATTGAGTTCATACGTATTTAGATCAAGAAGAGGCTTTCACGACTTGATTGTTCTGAATCAGAAAAGTGTAGGCTTTAATGACCTTAGCGCCAAAACCATTCTTTGCTCGCAGAGTCAACTGGACTGTCCAATAGGTGATTCCTTTTTTCTTTATCTTGGCAGGACCACGCCACTCAAGATATTCGGCGCTGTCGTAGTCGTTGAGAACTCGTTTCAGATAATAATCCACGCAATAAACTTTGCCATCATAGTTCCTCCGGGCAGGGATTGGTCCGGCAGCTTCTTCGTATAAAAAGGTCTGTCCTGCTTGTTTCAAAAGCCGCCCGGCTTCTCTGTATTCACGGGCCTTTTCGGGGATAACAGACAAATGCTTCATAGCCAATTCGTAATTCTCTTTGTCATAAGAGCGGCCAATTAAAGTCTTGGCTTCTGCGAGATGGTCATTTGAAGAAAGTTCCGGCATTGGACTTGGTGAGGGGGGAGGCGTGGTTGCTGTGGTAGGGGTGAAAGCAGTATCAGTTGCTGGATAGGAATTACTCTGAATGGAATGGTTTAGCGGCCAGTTAGAAATGAAGACGATAATCCGGAGTCCTAGAAATAACAGTAAGAAGGCAACAATAACTTTCGCAGAACTGAATTTCGGTTTGCTTGGGGCCGCCTCCAAGATGAACGAGAGTGGCTGGCCGCAGTTACTACAGAACTTTGCTTGTTTGCTATTTTCAAACTGGCAATGAGTACAAATCACGGGTCGAACCTTTCCGGGGCACGGCGAAGTTTGATAGTGCTGTGTTTCTATTCAGGGCTTTCCAGTGAGTCACACAGGACGTGCGGCGGCGGGAAATTACGCCTGACCACGAGAAAGGTCAAGTGCGAGATGCTAACTGTAACCCATTCTGGAAGCACGAGATTCTACCGGTCAACCGGTCGGTCAACCGGTCGGTCAACCGGTCGGTCAACCGGTCGGCTAACAAACCGGCAAAACGACAAAACGACCGACGTTACAACTGGTAATCAGGCTTTCAGGCCATCTGGCAATTTGGCAAGCCAGCTAGCTGGCTTGCCAGCTAGCTGGCTCCAACCGGCTTTGCAAGAGCCCAGGCCAGGGCACTGCTGGCTGTTGGGGCCTCGATCAAAGTTACCGTCTGGCGTTCGATCAGCTTGCCGTCTGCGTCATAGAGCGCGCCGCATCTGCCACAGAAGTACGCGCCACGATCCACCTGAAACGCACACTCGCGTGCCGGGTGCAACGGATAGCAGCGAAGCCATTGCGCTGGCTGGGCGGTTTCGATTCGGAGCAAGTTTGATGACGGGCGACGTGGCATGATTGAAATCCTGAAATCGCGAAAGCCTTTAACCTCAAAATCACGTGGTTTTCTTTCCAGCCAATAGGACCTCTTCCAGCGCTGACAAACGATCATCCAACTCCAGTGCCTCCCGTGCTTTTAACGAGAATTCAAGGATGGTGCGTGCGGCTGAAACGCGCGCTGGCGCTTGTGCGAGTGGGTCCGTGAGTGTTTCGTGGAGAGTTTTGACCGCATCAGAAGATACGTGCTGCAAACGGGTCAACGTGGTTTCGAGTAAGCGCGATCGAGCTGACTTATATGCCTTGTCGAAGGCGGGGTCGTTTAGCCAACGATAGAGCGATGCCTCGCCCACCCCTGCCGCGACAGCCGCATCTGCAATAGTTCTTTCAGACAGAAGCGCTTCAATTGCGCGAACTTGTTTTGCGGTGAGTTTTATTCCCATTAGCTCGAAAGCCTCTCAAAAACTCTCAAAAACTCTCAAACCTTGTCACCAGAAATCGCCAACCATTGATCGAATAGGCGGACTGAGATGATGCGCTTGGCGTCTTCACCAACAGGAAGGTCCTTTATTTTTCCGGGCAATGCTTTCACGTATGCCGCAAATTTATTATGTGATTTGTCCCTTAATTCTATGATGTTTTTGTAGCCTGATGGCAGCGGCGGCGCGACTCCCAATTTGATGAAGTTTTCAAGCAGAAATGCAGCAAAGGCGAAGCTCTTTTTCGCAGGTAGCGCATGTGTTTGCTTCAAATACGCGATTAATTCTTGCTCTCTTTTTTTGAAGTAGGCATCAAGCCTGTTTGCTCGTGTGCTCAGGTTCATAATTTTACTCCTTTGGTTATTTGTCTAGCTTGCTTCTTGGTTGGCTTTTTCTTTTGTGTCGGCACTCGTTACCTCAAATCAAAGTTTCTCACCAGTGTGCAATAGCCACTCTTCAAAAAGCCCAACCAGGATGGCGCCTTCCGCATTTTTGCCACCTACCGGCTTGCTTACTATTTTTTGAAAGTTGCTCAAATACGTTTTGCACTCCTGCACTGACCGATCCCGCAGCTCCCCCATCGTTCGGCACCCAAAGGGGAACGGGGGGAGGTAACCCAGTCGGATCAAGCTCTCAACCATGAAGGCTCCAAGGCCGAACTGCCTTTCGGTTGACCAGGCAGCGGATTGATCAAGGTATGTCAGCCACTGAGATTCACGAGCTGACAGGTAGTCAGGAAATTGAGATATTTGGGTATTGGAAAGCATAGATTCGCCTCAGAATCGCCCCAGATTGCATAGGCTGCGCCGCCGCCAAAACGTTTAACAGCGGCAGCGCAACGTAGGCCATAGGCCATCAGAATCTGGCGACGTGTTGCTCATAAAGACCGGGATTCTGGCGCACGGCCAAACCCAAGGCTTCGGTGTACTCCATCGCCCCGCCACTTTCGCTCATCAGCTTGCGGGCCTTAGCGTCGAGCAGGCCAGTGGCTGTACCTGCCGCCGCCGTTGGATTGCCGAAGCCGATTGAAGGGAAGGGATTGGGATGGACGCCGTGTTTAGCCAGCGTTTTCTGGTCGGCAATATAGGTATCAACCTCTACCGAATTTTCGCCAAAGAGTTTGGCGAGTTTTTCCAAGTGCTCCAGGTGCTTGGCGTGGTTGCCAACCCAGCGGACACCGCCAATCCGGTTGCCCTGAATCTCATCCGTAAACCGCTGTTTGCGCAGGGAATTGTTCGAAGCAACAATTTGTTCTTGGGCGCGCTTCAAAATGAGTTGGTTTTCGATTGATGACATGGTTCAAATCCTCCGTGGTTGTCAGTGGTTAAAGTTGATCTCGAAACAAAGCTCGCTTTGCGTCGGGGTTATTCCGCAGGTTTTCTGCGATGGTTTGCGCGCTCTCTCGACCCGATTCCCGAAGTCCGGTCATCACCACGTGCCCGGCAGGCCGGGTTTCCAAGCTTTCGAGCGCCGCCGTGTTTCGCTCAATTGCGGCGGCAACAATTCGCTCGCCCATTGTTGGCGCACCGCTCGCGCGTGTTGATGTGGTTGCGGGGATTCGTTGGGCTAAGCTCGTGGTGAGACGTTCAAAGAAGTCATCAAAGGGGAAGATGTTGCCATTTGTTTGGGGCACAAAAATTTCAGCCCCGCTGCCGACGTTGATTCCGCGCAGGCCGTCGAATACTTGGTCTCCGGCGCTGACCGGGCCGCCAAACAGCCTCCGGGTAAAGCGATTGGCAGAATTGAATTGATCTTGGAGTTGCTGAGTTTCGCGCAGTTGCTTGACCAAGCGGCTGTTGGTTTGGCCGGTGGACTCTGCGTAGGCGGCGAGCAGTTCTTTGGCCTGTTCGTTGCGGATCGTGGTGAGCATGTTGTTTTTGAATTGGCCTTTGCCATACAACGATTCGCCAAGTTGTTTAATCTGCTCGAACACAGCCTTACCTGACTTGCCATCCACGCTGACATCGTATTCGTCTTTGACGGTTTTTTTGAACTTGCGAAAGTCCTTGCCGCCAAAATAGTTAAAAAGCAGCGCACCACCGACCAGTCCACCCGCCACAATCGCCGTGATTGGATTGCTGAACAGCGCCGGCAAGGCCGACCCGAACGCGCCACCAAAGATGCCCGCGCCCGCCGCCGTGCCGCCCAGCGCGCCCGCCAGCACACCAGCGCCCAACGTCCCGCCGAGGCCACCAAGCAGTTGACCAATCTGTGAACTGCCGCCTGCCTTTTGGCCCAACAGTCCGCCGCCCAACAATGCACCGGCTGCGCCCAGTCCGCCCACTGCCGAACCAGCCGCCGCCACGCCGCCACCTAACTGCGGGATCGCTACGCCAGGTATCTTCGGTAAGTCGCCCAATGCGCTTGTGGCCGTCCCCGCATAACTGCCAAATCCACTGCGGCCAAATAATCTACCCAAGGCGGGAATGCGTTGCAGGATGCCGCGAATGTTGAAGCCACCATTGCTTACTGCACTGCCACCACTGCCCGCACCCGGAATTGGTGCGCCAGAATAGGAAGGGGTCAGAAACCCGCCGTATCCGCCACCGCTGCCAGTCAAAAAATTGGAGGCTGAGTTCAAAAGCCCGCCGCCCGTTGTGCCAGTTGGCGAGGTGGTGCCGGTGGACGTGGCTTTTGGGTTAAAGAGATTGCGCAAAACCTTGATCAATTCAGACGTGAGCAAGTCCGCTGCCAACCGCTTCAGCAATTTGCCGAACGAGAGGGAAGCGCCCGCAAAGCCGTCGTCAAAGCCTTGTCGGATCGTGTCGCGCAGGCCACCACCAAGCCCCTCAAAGAAATCGCCCGTGGTAAATTCGCTGCCCAGTCCTTTGGCGAACCGGCCAGTGTTGTTGAGTTCTTTGCCAAGGGTTTTGAGTTGCTCGATCTCAACATCCAAGTTTGCTAGTCCGATTTCTTTGGTGAGCGGGGCTTTGCACAAAAAGTCCCGTTTGCACAAAAAGTCGAGTGATTGCGTAGAAGCGCGCGCAAATCCAAATGACTTATCGCCGCTTTTTTTCAACCTGCACAAAAAGTCCGTCATTTTTAGAGGTTTTTGTGCAAAGCCGGTGAGCGGGTCGAGTTGTGTGGCGCGCACCAGTTCCTTTTGGGCTTGGTAGGCTTCGATCAGTTTGTCGCGATATTTCGTTTGCACGCCCAAGAGTTCGCGGCGACCTTGCGTCTCACTCACGACGCCTTGTGTGGTGCGCGCTTGTACCTGCTCCTCGTCACGACGCAATTGTGCCTGCAACAATTCCGCTGCCGCACCTCGTTGCCGCAATCCAGCTAAGGGGTCTGGAACTTCACCCAGTTTTAACTCTGGCGGCTTACTGGCCAACTCTTTGAAGTAGTCAAGATTGATGATGGGCTTGAGTAGCTTCTCGCGTTCGTGAGCGCGCAGACGCTCAATCTCAAGCAAGTCGCGCTGCTTGATGGTTTGCTCAGTCAGCAGGTCGTTCAGCTTTTCTTCCAGCTTCAACCGTTCGGGAGTCTCTTTCCTGATCAGGGCAATCTGTTTTCGGGTTTCTTCCGCCAGGACTTTCTGGCTGGCGATTTCAGCCTCAACGCTGGCTGTCTTGATGGCGGCACGCTGCTGAATGTACTCGTACTCGGAAGTCAACCCTTCTTTGTGTGATTCATCCAGTAAATCTTGCTGGCGTTTGTATTGGTCTTCGAGCAACTTTAGTTCATTGTCACGTTCGGAGCGCAACAACGAGAGACGGGCTTCCGCCAGTTGCTGGGCCGCGTGCAATGCGCTCTTACTGGCCGATGGACGCGCTGGCGTATGCCCGCTCAGCGTGGCGGGCTTACCGGTGCGCGGGTCTACTTCCACCGCATTCCCAGCATCAAACACGCGCGCCTTGTAGGCACGTAAATCTTCCAGATTGCGTGAATTGATAAAACCCTGATCAAGCCGGTTCACTTGAAAGGCGTTGTTTTGCCGCAGACTGTCCAACGCCTTTTGTATGCCGGGAACTTCCTGGCCCAACAACTTTAACGGCTCATTGATGAGGTTGAGCACGGCGATCCCGATACCATCCATTGCCGCCGCGCCCGCCGCGCCCAATAGTTCAAACCAGTCGCGCAACTCAGTCACCGCTGACGTGGTGTCTTGCAAAGTAATTTTTATTTCCTGCAACAACCGTTCTTTACTGGGCAGGATGTCAAGCGAACCGCCGAACCCGACCACCGAATCAATCAACTGATCAAACTCGCCGACAATCTCAGTCAATAACTTCTTCTGCTCGCCAATCTCTTTGAGTTGGCGAATGAAACCGTCTGCCGCGTCAAAAAGCCGACCGGAAATAAGCGTGGCGATGTCATCAATAAAGGCCAACAGCGGTTTCAGTTTGGCGTCAATGTCCAGCGCTTTCGGGTCGAACAGCGATTTGGTCAACTTGTCTAAGCGCTGCGTAAATCCGGTAGTCAGCTTTTCCGATGCGCCCCCGCCCAGCACTTCAACTGCTTCCTGAAAGTTCGAGGTCACGCCATCAAACGTCTTCGCTACTTCCGCGCCCGATGCCCGAAAAACCGCTAGACGTTTATTGAGTTCGTCAGCCAGCTTGTTCTGCTCGCGCCAGCTCTTGACCATTGGATTGGTCAGGCCCAACGCCTTGGCCACACGCGCATTCTGGTCAATATCACCGGAAAGGATGGCGCGCGTTTCCTGCCCAATCTCGCGCAAGGGCACGCCCAACGCGCTGGCCGCTTGCGTCAGGTCAATCGTGATCTGGCGAATTTGATCGAGGTTGAGCCCAGCAGACAGACCTGGCCCTAAACTGGTTTGAAAGCCTTCGATGAGTTGGCGTGTGGCGGCGGCCGTCTCAAGACCCGCGATGCGCAACTTTTTGATTTGGTCATTCGCCAGCGGGATGGCTGCTTTCAAGGCGTCTGCGCCCAAGAGCTTTTGCCCAGATGCGTTTTTAAGTTCGCCCAGCGTGGCAATCAGCGAGGCGATGCCCAGCTTTGAAGTTTGAATCGTGGCGTTGAATTCGACACCTTGCTTGAGGAAGGCGGCAAACAGGCCCGCGCCACCGGCCAGCGCAGCCAACGCGGCCAATTGAACGTAGAGCGATTTGACCAGCCCCGTGAGTTTTCCAACTATCCCGTCTGCGCCTTTGAAGAAGCTGCCAAAGCTGGCAGCAGATGCAGCCGGGCCTTTCTGGAATCGGCCTAGTTCGTCACGTAATCGTTCAACTTGTTTTTGGGATTCTTTGCCACGCTCAAGGATTTCCTTGAAGGCTGAGACGACGCGCTTCGCGCCAGCGGCAAAATTGCTGTCATCCAAGGCATACCCAACAACGGCGTTATCTACAAACATTTGCGGCCTCTCAGTTTGGCAATTACCGAGAAGGCTGTTGCAGGGCTGGCCTGCGGCGAGTCGGTGGGATAATTTCAGGGGGAGTTTACGGTTTTTACTGATAAAAGCCAGTGAATTATATGGCGGCAGTGGTTGGCGTCAGCGATTCTCGCGCCTTTTGGAGTCGCCATTTGACCGCCGCAATTTCGCCCAGCGTCGCTGGCAATTCGCCGGAGCGCTCACCCTTCTTTCGCAACCGCTCAAGCTCGGCTTCTGCATCCTGAACTCGTTTTTCGAGCGTCGGACGGTTACGTTCAATCTCCAACACTTGGCTGGCTTCTATCGCCTCACCTTTTGCGTGCTCACAGGCTGCTTCAGCTTCCCGAAACTGCGCGACTGCGGTATCGCTGGTTTCACAGACTGTTACAAAACGCGGATCGTTTTTTGCGAGCAGTCCCAATTGCACGACAAATTCAAAATCACGTTTATTGATGACCGCGTTAATTGCTGCGGATTGAATCGGTCCCAGTGCTTTGGTCAATGCTGTTTCTTTGTCCTGCGTTTCGGCCAGTCGCGCTTGGGCGGCTACCAGCCGGTCGTCAACAAGTTGCGTTTGTGCTGCTGCCATAATTTCCTTTCAGTTTTTCAGTTAATTCCACGGGTGCCCCACAAGGAGTAAGCGAGGCACCCGCCTAGCCAAGCACCGCCGCGCCTGGCCTTTACCGCTCGCCTCACTGCTGGTCTGCGGCAAAGTTTTCAAGAAGCGAGCGCGGCACCAAAGAAAGCTGCTAAAAAGTGCTCTGCGCCCGCTTCATTGCCCTCACGTCTATGCCAGCGAACCGTGAGGACAAACTCAAAATTAAAACGGTATTTCGTCATCACCCAGGCTTGGCGGTGCTTGCGCTTTCAACGCAGCACGGGCCGCAGCTTTGTTCGCGCCAGCATTGCCGGTCTTCGTCTGCGATGGTGCCGCTGTTTCCGTCTGGCTTCGCTCGTCTCCGCCTTCGCCCTTGGCTCCCAAGAATTGGATGTCTGAGGCCGTCACCTCCAAAGCTGTGCGGCGGTTGCCATCACGGTCCGTATATTCAGTCTGGCGCAGCCGGCCTTCGACGTAGACCTGTTTGCCTTTTGAAAGGTACTCGTTGGCAATCTCAGCTTGCCGCCGCCAGACGGTGATCTTGAACCAGGTCGTTAAATCCTGGAACTCGCCGGTGACGTCTTTGCGCCGTTCTGTTGTTGCAACTGAGAAATTGCAGACGGCTTCGCCGCTTGGCGTGTAGCGGATTTCGGGGTCGCGGCCCAAATATCCGACGATGATGATTTTGTTGAAGCTTGCCATGATGATTTCTCCTTTTTGCTCAATGTCGGGAATGTCGGGTTTTATCCACGAGAGCAACCCGGAGCATTTCGCATTGCTGAATTCATTCGACTTTCGTTCTCCAACCGCTCCATTTGCCCGCCCAATGTCGGGAAATGTCGGGTTTTGATGTCGGGTTTTTGCGCGGCTTTTGAAAAACCCGACATCAGAAAAGCCTGGAAAACTCTCTGAGCCTCTCTAGTGCGGATAAAACCCGACATTCCCGACATTGGGCACTTAACCCATTGATTCCACTGGGCAAGTTGATGTCGAAAAACCCGACATCGGCCCAAAAAACCCGACATCAAAACCCGACATTAGCACCCGCAATTCGCCCTCGATGTCGGGAATGTCGGGAATGTCGGGTTTTCTCCACAAGACCTACCCTCCCCATTTTTTCGCGCTCAGGTGAATGACCGACTGAGACCGGTCGCCGATCACCCGGCGCACCTTCAGCGTGTCGCGTTTTTCATCCACCGAAGCCAGCAATCCGGCTTCCTTCAAACGCTTCCACAGCGTCTGCGCTGTGATCGTCAGCCCCTCACCATTGCCGCCCATCGCCTGCGCCAGTCTGAACGCAGCATCGGGTTGGAGGTAAAGATTGTCACCCTCCAACCAACCGATCCGGTCGCCTTGCGCTTCGCCGCTACGCCAGCCCCAGGCTTCCCGATCTTCCGGTTGCCCACCGTCCAGCGCCGTCAGATGCGCGCGTCCGCTGGCAAGCGCCGCTTGCAACAACTCGACAAAGCGCGTGGCCGGATTCTCACTCGCGCAAAAGCCCTCTTGCGCACGGCCCAGCGTATCCAGCGCGGTCATCACGGCCTCGCGCAAACCGGTAATCTCTTCGCCGTCCAGCGCGCCGCATTCCGCCACGAATTCAAGCCACACATTCCAGGCCCTTTGCAGATAGGCCAGCGTCGTAGCTGAGCGTTTGTGCGCGTTCACGCCGCTGCTCAACCATTCTTCGCGCAGTTGGCCGATGTGGCCCGAAGCCCCTGCACGCAGCTTGCCGATGCGTGCATCCGTCGCCAGCCACCGCAAGAAGGCGCTCATGGCTTCGGCGTACAGTCCCGCGCGGGCCTGGTGTTGGCATTTGGTCAACTGTTCCCACCTCACCGCATCTTTCTCGACTTGCAGGATTGCCAGCCGCGCCCGCAACGATTGGCCGCGCGGCAAATCCTCGCCCGTGCCGACTGCTAGGCCGCGCGGCGGTTTGGGCGGCCGCACGCTACCATCCGTCCGGCAACGCGCCCGACCCGAATGGTTGCCCTGCGCGCGAAAAACGCGGTCAGCCGCGACGTGCAACCGGGCTTGCTCTTGCGCCGAACCGAGCGGGCAAAAGTCGTCAATCACCAACACGCAATCCTTCGCGGTGTGGGCAATAGCTTCCAGCGCATTGGCCGAAGAAGACCACGCGGCAGGCAGCGTCTTGGCGTTGAAGCCGCTGCCAAAAAACGCTTGCACCAACGCCGCCAGTTCGCTTTTGCCACTACCCGTGTAGCCGACCAGGAACAGCGAGAAATCCGGGTCTGTGAGCACCGCCGCGAACGCTCCGCCCAACAGCGATAACGTCACAACTTCCGGCGCGACTTGCGGCAAATCGAACGCCACCGCGCGCACAACCTCACGCAACCGCGCGCCTGTTGGCGGCGGGGGCAAGCGGCAAAGTGCGAATTGTGGCGACAACTCAACTTCAGCTTCGATCAACCCTTCGGAGCTGATGGCACCGCCCGCGTGGTAATAGCGCCAACCCTCGCCGTCGTCGCGCCAACCCGTGTGCGCAATCACACGCCGTGCCTGAATGCCAGCCGACAGCAACCGAATCGCCACGCGCGTATGCTCGCCCTTCGCCGGATAGACCACGGCCCGCGCTCCCAGAATCGTGTTGAGCCAGCGCAGCGAATCGAATTCCTCTGCGTTGACCATGCCTTTGCGCGGCTGGCCGTCTCCCGCCAGATTGGCAGTGATTTCGTAAACGCGGTTGCTCTCCGTGCCATCGTCGCGCTCGATGTCCGCCGTAATCGTGGCATTGAAATTCGTGAGCAGCACTTCCGTTTTGTTGTCGTTACGGCTGTCTCTGTCGAAGACCGGCTTGAGCCAGATCAACCCACGCCCATTGGCTTTGTATGGACAATCGCCCGCATCGTCAGCAACGGCTTCTGCTTCAGTGGTGGGTTCGGAACTGATGATCGCCTGCTGTTTTGCTTTCGGCTGGCTCTTCAGTTTGGCTGGCTCGCCGTAGCCCTCCGCCGCCAGCGCCTTCGCTGCCGCCTGGAAATCGCCACCGTATTCAAGCAGCGCGCAGACTGCGAAAGGCGAATAGGCGCGGTCAAACTCAAACGGCGCGGCATTGGTGCTGAACAGGTAGAGGTGGCCATCATTAAATAGTGTGGCGCTTGGTCTGGCGCCGCCTGGCCGCTGCCAGCGTTCGCCCGCGCTGCTCTTGCCGCGTTGCCGCCAACCATGCTTTTCAAGCAAGGCGCGCACATCACCACGTTGATTGAAGTCCTCGCCGGGTTTCAATCCTTTCGCCTTCGGCTGGAGTTCAGGCGCGACGTGCTGCGACGGTTTGACGTATTGATTGAATGAGCGGGCACAACTCAACAGGATGTCGCGTTCCTGCGGCGTAATCATCGGGATCGCTTTCAAATCGCCGTTGATTAACTTGTAGGGCTTACCAGATGAATGGCAGGCCACAGGACTGCCCGCCGTCACCACATAACCGCCCTCGCCGCGCGTCTCGATCAGGGTTTCGATTTTCCAGTGCTTAAAGTTGCGCTTGATGCTGCCTTTGACATCCGACGCGATTTCAACTTCATGAGTCGCAAGTTTCTGATTGGCTCCAATCGTCTCGCAACGATAGAAGACGTGCAACCCGCCTGCTGGCGTCTCGACCTGTGGTAACCGGCCGAGCAAGCCGGGCGCAGCAGCATCAACCAATTCGCGCCATTCGGGGACAAGTTCTGGCGCATCGTGGTCCAGGATTTCCAGGCCCCCGCTGACTGCGCCACCGATGATCGCAATGCCCGGACGCTGGCCGTTGCCAAAGGCTTTGCGCAGCTCAGCATCGTTGGCCTGGCGTCGCTCGAACTGTTTCCAAGTAGGGAGCGCAGGCGCTTTCGAACCGTCTGTCTTTATAGGAATGAGTGAGAGTCCGGCGTCGCGCAAACGCCGGACTCCTTCAAAAAGTGAGAGGCTCATGCTGCCCTCCTCTCGCCCGCCTCTGCGCGCAACACACAAAACACATTTCGAATGCGCTCAAAACAGTGAGTGCAGAGCGGGCGAAAATCGTCGCCGCTGCTGGCCAGATTGCGCACGGCCAGCAGTATGACCGCACGCGCGGTAGAGTGGTGAGCACAGAAAAAATTGCGTTGGGTAGTTGGTAACGACTGAGACCGTGATACTATTGGCGCGTTCAAAAATTCGATAGATTCGGAATCGGCCCGTGAGTGTTGCAAGCGCTCGCGGGTCGCGTTGTTTTTGGAGTTCACTGGCCACCTCCCTCAATCCAATTTTTGACTGCCGCGCCCTTCAGGAGCACCTTGCGCCCCACGTAGTTGGCGACTAACGCACCAGATTTCAGTGCCCGAAAAATTGTCGCCGGACTCACTGTGTAGTGAGGCGAGGTGCGATCAGTCAGCTCGCGGATCGTGTAGTAGGTGTCTGGGTTGAGCGGTTGTTTGTCGGTGTTGATTTGCGGTTTGCGCACGCGAGTAATATTGCGCGTGCGCAATTTGTGTTGCGTAGAAAGCGCAGTCATAATTTATACGATCCCTTTCCTGCCAATTGGCAGAGTTAGTGATTAACCCAGCCCGTCGCGTCGGCTCCAATCGTTGCGGCGGGCCTCTCTCTTGCTGACTCAGGCTATCAATAATTTTTGGTCTGAACTACTCCCGAAACGCGAGATATTTTTAACCTGGGTTGTTTTCGTTTTTGATTTCACCCTAGGTTGGCTCAGACTCAATGGTAATGAGCGGATCAAGTGGAAACAGCCCTTCCCTCAATAGATAGCTGAAAAAAATCCCAGCCTCACTCACATGTCTCACCTTTAGAAATTCACGTACTAAGGGCTCAAGCGTAGCCACCGGAATTGGCTTGATACTCTTCTGCTGTGCTTGTTTTGCGTAAATTCGCTCTGCCATTCTCTGGAGCGTGTTCATTTTTCCTTTAAGCATATTGGCCTCTGCAAATTTGGCGAGCGCGGCATTATCAAAACTGTTGTCATCCCTGAGCACAACCGACTCATTGTGTTCGATCCCGAAGAAGGCAAATGCCTTCTGACCTGGAGCCACCTCCACAAGATGCTGTCCATATCTTTTTTTGGCTTTGGGCCGAACAACACTTTCAAGTTGCTCAATCACGAAGTAGATAAAAAAGGCGTGTGCTCGCTTCTGAATCTGTTTGCCTTCGAGTTTTAGCTTGGCCAGCTTTTTCAGTGTGGTTGTCTCGACCTCCAACTCATCGCTTTCCAAGATTCGCTGAATTGCTTGTAACTTTAACTTTGCACGCGCATCGCCACCTCCTGCCATCGCCATCAACTCGCTCATGTCATCTATGATTTGGAGCAATGCTGGAAGTGCTGTTTTCGGTAAATAACCTAAAACGACTCCTGGGTAGGTAGCGAAAGCTGCCGTTAAGTTGCGAAAATTCTGTCTTGCCCGAATACCACCTGGCTCAATTTTCAAACCAAAACAATCAACCAAATCCTGGATCAGTTGGGTCAGTTCACCAGAGTCGAAGGACATACCTTCTGACTTGCTTTTCCTGCGCATATTGGGCCTCTCTGTAAGCCTCTCTGGTTGTTTTCCGGCTTGCCCTGCTGCACCAGAGAAATTGCAGCCTACGCGGTTCATGAGGCCGCGCAGTGGGCAAGCCGAACTCGATCAATTTACATACTCATTCAACGTGGGCACCTCTGGCATATACAGATTATCCAGTGCTTGGGCCGCACGCCGCGCTGTCTGCTGGTCTACATTCATGTACCGCAAGAAAGTTGAAATCTGCTTGTGCCCTGTGATCTTCATCACTTCCATTGGCGGCATTCCGGCACGAATCATGCGCGTGGTGCCAACGTGCCGCAGGTCGTGGAAATGCAGATCATCAAGCTGAGCTAAGTTGCGCGCCGTTGTGAAAGAATGCTTGACGTTGTTGGTCAAGCCAAACACCAACTCATCCCGGTTACCAGTTCCCCGCTCCCAAAGACGTTGCAGTTCAGTACTCAAACGCGTAGTCAAGCCAATGGTACGAGACTCCCAAGTCTTCGTCGTGGTCTTCCGCACGCGGATCACGTTGGCCTCAAAATTAACATCAGACCATTTAAGCTGGAGCAATTCACCGTGACGCATCGCTGTGTCAATCGCTGCGATGATCAGCGGACGAAGATGAGCACGACGGCCATCACACACCGACAAAAGCCGCGCTTCCTCGTCTTCTGTCAGGATGCGGTCGCGGCGGTTTTCGTCAGCGTGGCTGATAAGTGACTCGCCTTGTTCAAATGGGTTACGCGTAATCCACCCGTTGCGCCGCGCGAAATTCATCATCGCTCGCATCAATGACAGTTCCCGGTTGACGCCGGTGATGGTGCGCTCTTTTCCTCTGATTGTGTTTGTCTGAAGCCGCGCAGCGCGGTATTTTTCCAGGTCGGAATGGGTTATGGATTGAATGCGTTGTTTGCCGAAAAAGGCAGAGAGGTTTTTGAGATAACCAAGCTGACATTGCCATGAACGCAATCCGGCGATGCGCGTCTCACCTTTATAAACGGGCGGGATCAATTTTTTGTCAGTGTATTTCTTGGCGAGTTCGTTGAAGGTCAGACGTGCTCCATCAACGCTGCGGCCACCATGATCATCAAGGGTTCGTAAAAGCCGCTTGAGTTCCCTGCTCGCATCGGTTTTGGAAGCTGCTCGCCGCCTGAGGTCATGTCGCTTCCCTTGCTCATCGTGGTAGGTTACCCTTACCACGAAATCATTTTGATCTTTATTGAACTTTATACTGCCGGAACGTTCTCTAGCCATTGCCAAAATCCTCCGCTGTGCAAGTGCCACATTCGACGCCACATTGCTTTGAGAGCAAGAGAGCGTAAGCGATAGCACAAGACAGCAATAAGCCCTTTATTTCCAGGATTTTAGCAGAAAGGCGAGAGACTGAGAAGGGGGCAGATAGTACGGTTGCCAAGACTCCTAAGCAGTAGGCCGCTGGTTCGAGTCCAGCCAAGCGCATCCCTTCAAAACGGGCATCTTTGTTGATGCCCGTTTTGTTTTGTGCGGAGACACCTCCATAACGCATTTGCCTGCAACGACAGTATCCTTTCAATTTTCACCCAACTTGCACGCCGTCAATACTCACCACGTAATGTGCCGGTACACAAAATTCTTTTGTTTGCCTAACGTACTTACTCGGCCACGGTCGCGAACCGCTTGCTGCTTCTCCGTAAGTAACTCAATAAAAAGGACGAAGCCCGCCGCCGCTGGTTCTTGCTTTCATGGTTGGCGTCAAACTTGCTTATTTGGGTGCAGCTTGGCGGTTAACCAACCAAGCTCATTACAAGAGGAGAACTAAGTATGAAAGTGATACCGACAATATTGCTGACGATTATGGCTTTGGTGTTTGTTGGCTGTAATGCGCCACAACCGGCGGACGATTCCGGGATCACCACCAAAGTAAAAACCAAGCTTTTCGCTGACACGCGCACCAGTGCGGTCAAGATCAGTGTTGAAACCGTAAACGGAGTGGTGACGCTGACGGGAACGGTGCCCACCCAGGCCGAAAAAGCGGCGGCGGGAGAGATCGCCAAAAATACTGAAGGCGTGCAAAGAGTTGATAATCAGGTCACCGTCAATCCGAATTCCCTGGGTGCCAGCAACGCCGGTGAAAAGGCTGGCGAAGCAGTCAGTGAGGCCGAACAAATGGTCGGAGACGCGGGAACCACGGCGAAGATCAAGGCCAAGTTCATCGCGGCGGGCATCATTGGAACCAATGTTGATACGGTCAACGGCGCGGTCACGCTGCGCGGTCATGTGGACAACGCCAAGGAAAAGGCGTTGGCTGAAATGCTGGCTAAAGAGACTGAAGACGTTAAGCGTGTGAAGAACGAATTGGTGATCGAAAAGAAATAATTGATTCAGCAAGGTAAGATCCTGCCTTAACGACTACAACTGGCGAACGTTTGGTCGCTGGTAGGCCCGCAAACCCAAAAATAACCTGGGAGCCTGTGTTGAAGGCCGCTAATGTTAGCGGCCTTTATTCATGGCAGCATATTATTTTGCCCTCGCTAGAGCGCGAAGAGTTCTTGTCACTGGTATGGTGTTACGGCTAAACGTTTCCGTATGAGAATTGCTCTGGTTTCGCCCCGCTCTCGCGCCGGTAAATGTGCATGCTGAATGAGCGCAGCACTTAGCGTTTTAACCAAGGTGTGGCCCGCCAAATGCACTACTGACCACCCGAAAGGGAACAGGTTATCAGTTGCAATGACGCAGGCTGATATACTGACGGGTAGAAAGAAAATGAACATCCAAAATCTAAAAAGCTTCGCGTTTACCACGGCGTTTGGTCTGGGCCTCATCATTGCACCTGGCCTGTCTAACCTGTCCAGCGTGCAGGCCCAAGACCGGCGTCACGAGCAAGACGAACGTCGCGATCAAAACCGCAGGAACGACGATGATCAAAATGATCGTTGGCATCAACGGCGTGATGTCCGCGTGGATCGCAACCGGGACGGCGTGGATGACCGTTACGAACGCAACAGAAATGTTGACCGCAATCGTGATGGCGTGAATGACCGCTATGAAAACAACGGCCGTTATGACAATCGCGGCTACCGGAACGATGGCTATTACGGCAATGACGGCTATTACCGGAATGATGGCTATTACGGGAATAACGGCAACTCCGGCTATCGCAACGAAGAGCAAAAAGGCTATCGCGACGGGCTGCAACGCGGCCGCGAAGATGCCCAAAGCCAGCGGCGCGCTGACCCGAACAATTCCAGCCACTTCCAGAATGGCAGTCAGGCGTATCGGGAAGGCTTTCGCCGGGGTTTCTTTGAAAGCTATCGGCAATACAGTGGTGGCCGCAACCGCTGGTAAGATTCGGCGCAGCTAAGCCGCTCAACATAAAAAAAGCCATCCGGTAAAACGGATGGCTTTTTTTGCGTCAGCAGAAATCTTGGTTGCTGCGCCATCAGGCAGCTACGCCAGCCAGCTTTCCAAATGCTCGGCCACAAACGCATCATCATTCAACTGCGGATATTGCGCATACAGTCGGTCAATCTCTTCCATCTGCCCGGGCGAAAGGTCTTCGCGCGGATCCAAGCACCAGCGCCCGACAAGCAATCCTTGCCGCCGCAAGACTTCGTGCAAACCGGCGATGCAGCCCGCGAAGTTGTGCGCGGCGTCGAAAAGTACCGCATTCGCATCGGTGATTTCCGCTGCACGGGCCAGCAGTTCAAACACTTGTCCGTTGATGCGCGCGGCTTTGATTTCGGCCAGCAATTCAACGGCACGGCGCGTCCAGACGGCCCAGTGGCCGAGCAGGCCGCCCGCAAAATGTAACCGTTGCCCGGCGACGCGGAATTCGGTCAGCAGGTCAGCGACGATGTTGTCGTCGTTGCCGGTGTAAAGCGCGACTTCGGTGTGCCGCCCGCTCTCGGCCAGCGCGCGCACGACATCCAGCGTTTGATAGCGGTTGAAGGGCGCGACTTTGATGGCGACGACGTTTTCGATTTCGAGGATGGCGCGCCAGAAATGGTAATCGAGCAGGCGTCCGCCCACCGCCGGTTGCAGGTAAAACCCGAAGAGCGGAATGATCTCGGCGACGGCGCGGCAATGGGCGATCAATTCTGCGGTTGTCGCGAGAGGTAATGCAGCCAGGCTCAGCAAGCCGAGGTCATAACCCAAGCCGCGCGCGAAACCGGCCTCGGCACAGGCTTGCGGCGTTGGGCCGCAAACACCCGCAACTTTGATCAACGCCTGGCCTCTGCGTTGTTCGTGCTCGCGCATGGTTTCGAGCGCCAGTTGCAGCACGGGTTCAAACAGGGCGACGCGTGGATCGCGAATGGCGAATTGAGTAGTGTGCACGCCGACGGCAAGACCGCCCGCGCCCGCCGCGCAGTAATAGCGCGTCAATGCCCGCTGGCGGCGTTCATCAAGTTTGCGTTCAGCAGTCAGCGCCAGCGGATGCGCGGGGATGACTGCGCCGTCGAGCAGGCGTGTGCGCAAGGCGGAATCCATCATCATCAGAAACTTCCATCTGTGACTTCAAATTTCGTCGGCTTGTTCAGACTGACGCCACCGCGCTCAACCCAGTGCGCCACCAGTTCCAGCAATTCGCCCAAGGTGACTTCAGGATAGCCGAACAGACGATGGCAGAAGGTCGCATTGTTCAGCAGCGCCACTTCGCCTTCCGCGCCTGCAAAGATAGCCGGGCGGTTGAAGCGAGTCGCAAAGAATTCAGCCGTGTGCCGCACCGACACGGTTTCCGGCCCGGTCACGTTCAGAATGCGCGGCGGCGCTTCGCACAGTTCCAACGCACGTACTGCATACGCATTCGCGTCGCCTTGCCAGATCACGTTGAAATTGCCCATCGTCAAATCAATCGGCTGACCTGTGTGTACCTTGCGCGCGATGTCCACCAACACCCCATAACGCAAATCCAAGGCGTAATTCAGGCGCAGCAGCAAACAGCGCGTGCCATCTTCGCGCGCAAAAAATTCAAACAGGCGTTCGCGGCCCAGACACGATTGCGCATATTCGCCAACCGGCGCGGGAGCATCCGTTTCCACCGCTCCGCCTCGTTTGATGTTGACCAGGGGATACACATTGCCGGTCGAATAGACCACGATGCGCGCGTGGCGATGGCGCTGGGCAACCAAGGCGGGCGCCAGCGTATTGCTGGCCCAGGTCAAATCGCTGCGTTCGGTCGAGCCGAATTTGCGGCCCGCCAGATAGAAGACGTTTTCGGCTTCGGGCAATTGATCAACCTCATCACGCCGCAACAGATCGCAGACAAGCGTTTCGATACCCACACGCTCGAGTTCGGCACGCACGGCGGCATCATTGAACCGCGAAACAGCAATCACACGTTTGTATAAACCGGCGGCCTCGACCGCGCGCTTGACGCGGCGCGCCAGCGATGGCCCGATCTTGCCGCCCGCGCCCAGCAAAATGATGTCTCCCGACAAACGGCCCAGCACCGCGATTTCGTTTGGCGTGGGCGCGGAAAGCGCGTCTTCGAGTTGGGCTTCGGTTTCGATGAGTTGCATAGCTTTCGTTGTAGAGCTTTTGTTGCAGAGCTTGCAAGGAGTCGGCAGACAGCTCTCGTTTCAGCCGAACTCCGGCCCCAGAATCGCGAATTGATTTTCCAGCGCACCATAACCGGACGCGCGGCCCGGCTGCTGCCGAAACCACATGCGAATGAGCGGCCGTTGTTCACGAAAACCTGCCGCGCTCAGCCATTGCAGCCAATTTATTTGCTGCTGCGGCACATCCAAAATGACCGGCGCGCCCATGTGGCGATGCAAACAAGCCGCGACCAATTGGCGCGCGGTTTCCTCATCCACCGCAACCAGCGGGCCAAGGTGCGTGAAATTGAAACCGTGCCGCCCGCAAACGAACCCGGCCAGCGCCGCGCCACGCCGCACAATCCAGGCCAGTTCCGGCGCGCCTGCCCACAACCATTCCAGCAACACGCGCCGCGGCGCGCCAAAGGCAGGTTCATCCAGCGCGCAGACCTCAGCGAAATCAGCGGCCCGCAGTGGTTGTGCTGGGTTCTTTCCAACTTCGGGTTTGAATTGCGCGGCTTCCAGCCGACTCAAACGATACTCTTCCACGAAATTGAGTTTGCGATAAACGGGATACCCGGCGGGCGTGGCGTCTAGGCGCAGGCACGGTTCAGCGTGCAAGACGGCAAAGGCCTCGCGCAAGAGCTGCGTGCCGATGCCCTGCCCACGCTCCGCCGGATCAACCAGCACCATCCCGATCCAACTGAATCGTTGTGGATAGCGCACGGTCGTCACGGTGCCGATGACGCGTTCGTCCCGCACGGCGACGCGGCAACCTTGCGGGCTGAGGCGCAAAAACAATTCCCAATCGCGGCGCACCTGATTCCAGCGGCTGGCGCGGCAGAGTTGCAGCCCGGCTTCAATGTCGGCGGAATTCATGGCGCGGTATCGAATCATTGCTCACAGCTACCAGTAAAATCCCGCCGCAGATAACCGCTGATGGACACGGATCACGCTGCTTTCTATCTGCGCTAGTCCGCGTCTATCTGCGGCGAAATCTATTCGCATATTCATTTAAATCGGATTGACTATGCCCGCCTCGGTCGCGCGATTGTTGCGCACCAGCATCAAGACAGCGACGACGGCCAGCAGCGGAATCAAACTCGCCGCGATCAAAATCGGTTCAAACGAATAACGATCCGAAACCACGCCAGTCAGGTAAATCGCGGTGATCGTGCCCAGTCCCGCACCCGTGCCGCTCAGGCCGCTGACTGAAGCGACCGAGCCAGTCGGATAGATGTCCGCAGGCAGATTCAGCACCATCGTCGAGAGCGCCGCATACGCCAGCGTCGAAATCGCAAAGCAGGCGACCAGCCAGAAATACGAAGTCGTATAAACAGTCGGTATCAGCAAGGTCATGCCCAGGCCGCTGATCACGACGACAAATTTGCGCGCCGTGCCGACTGACCAGCCACGGTTGATCAGCCAACTCGACAAGCCGCCACCCGCAAAGTTGCCAATGTCGGCGGCCAGAAACGGCACCCAAAACGCGAGCAGGCTTTCTTCCAGTTTGTAGCCTTTGCTGACCAGATAGATCGCAAACCAATCGGTGATGAAAAACCAGACCGGATCGGTCAGCGTCTTGCCGATGATGATGCCCCAGGTTTGCGGCAAGCGAAGTAATGTGTTGTAGCTGAGCCGCTGCCCTTCTGTAGTCTGGCCGGTGTCGGCGCGATTTTTCAAAATGTCGGCGCGCTCTTTCGCCGACAAACGCGGATGGTCTTCGGGCCGCTGATAAAAGGCGCGGAACAGCAGCAGCCACAAAAAGCCGAGCACGCCGGTCACGATGAAGGCGGGCCGCCAACTGCCAAAGATGCGATAGGCCCGCAACACGATGAACGGCGCGAGCGCGCCGCCAATCGAAGAGCCGCTGTCGAACAACGCCACGGCCCAGCCGCTTTCGCGTTTGGGGAACCATTCGCTAACGGCCTTGGTCGCGCCGGGCCAGTTGGCCGATTCGCCCGCGCCCAGCAGGAAGCGGAACAACTGAAAGCTGCGCAAGCCTGTCGCCAGCGAAGTCAACAATGCTGCAATCGAATAAAACGTCACCGCCAAGCTCAACCCGCGCCGCGTGCCGATGCGATCCAGCCAGCGGCCCGACGCCGTCTGGCCCAGCGCATACGCGATGCGAAAGGCGATCAGCAACTGCGCGTAATCGGTGTTCGTCCAGTGGTATTCGGTCTTGATGTACGGCGCGAGCACGCTCAGCGTCTGGCGGTCAATGTAATTGATGACCGTCGAAAGAAAGAGCAAGCCGCCGATATACCAGCGCAGGTGTTTGAGCGGTGTAGCTTTCATTGAAGTTGTTACGGTGATGCGGCGGAGAGTGTAAACCAGCCTTAAGCCGGTTGTGTCTGTTGCTTGTATTCCTTGCGAATCAACTGCGCCAGGGGATTCCACGGGCGCAGTTGCGAGATGAAATCCAGCGCTTGCTCGATGCCTTTTTCGTGCACGAGTTTCTGCAATTCGCTGGCTTGCGGATCATTGGCTGGATTGAACGCAAACGCCGCGGCGCACCCTTTGATCAGGTGGGTTGATTCGATGCCGTAACGATAGGCCAGTTTGACCGGGCCGATCAGCCGGTCATCGGCTTGTAATTTGCGCACCGGATCGCGGCCCACGCGGGCGATGGTGTCCATCAAGGCGGCGTTGCAGAAGCTGGCCAGAATCTCGTTGATCATCCCGGCGTAATGCAGCGAGCGCCCGTGTTTCATATGCAGCGCGCGTTGCGATTCGAGCATCGCGCCGACCACCGCGCGATTGATCGCCTCATCCGCCATCGCTTCATGAATGTAGGTATAGCCTTTCAGATGGCCGAGATAGGCGCACACGGCGTGGCCGCAATTCAGGATATAGAGTTTCTCTTCAATGGAAGCGGGAAAGTTATCCAGCCCTTTGAAGGGCGGCAGCACGTCGAAATGCTGTTTGAGTTGCAAGGTGTCGAACAGCACATCGCCTGACACATCCGCCGTGATGACCTGCCGCCCGTGTTCATCGGCTTCCTGCGAAGAAACGATGCGGTCGGAAATCGCCGCGTTGAAGCCGACACGATCCTGCACATCCTGGGCGTACTGGAACGGCAGGTTGGTGAAGATCAGCCGTTCGAGTTGCGAACCGGCGTTTTTCAAATTCTCGCAACAGAACACATCCAACGGCTGTTTGACGCCCGACTTGATGCGATAGAGCAAAGCTTCGGCCAATTGCGGCGCGACCCACGGCAAGTTGTCCGGGCGGACTGAGGTGTAAATCTGATCGGCGCTGCCAACTTCCTGCACGAATTCCTGACTCGGCGTTTTGACCGCGCGCACGCCACGCACTTCCAAGCGCGTCTCAATCGCGCCTTTGGTCAGCACATCGAAGCCCAGCCGCGCGAGCGAATTGACCAGTTCATCACGCCGCGCCGCAAAGACAAGCTCGTGCCCCTGCAACGCCAGCGCAATGCCCAGCGCACCCAATCCAACGCGGCCTGCTCCGATGATGATTATTTTCATAGCTTTTTGAAGTAGTCAGTAGTCAGTAGTCAGCATTGATTCGCCGCCAGCATTGAGCGCATGTATGCATCAAGCAGGCGTCCGATTTCGTCTAGGTCTGCGGCCAGTTGTCGCGTATCGGCGTAACCTAAATCTTTAGCCAAAATAAGGTAATAACGGCATTCTTCGAGCGAACCTTGGGCAATGTTATAAAACCTGGCTTTGTCAGCCGGGCCTTTCTTCCTAAACCCTTCGGCGATATTGGCTGGTACCGACACTGCTGCCCGCCGCAATTGCGAGGTTAAACCAAAAAGCTCGTGCTTCGGAAATGTTTCAGTCATACGATAAATCCCAAGCACCCAAGCGTGAGCCTTCTTCCAAACGTCAAGGTCTTGAAAGCTTCTCGACTTGTTCGTCTTGGCTGCTACTTGGTCATTCATCATAGACCTACTGACTACTGACTACTGACTACCTTAACAACGCTTCCATCTTTGCCAGCAATTCCTCGAAGACCAGATTCCGTTTGCTCAGGAAATCATCAGCACCGGCTTGCAGCGCTTCGATTTTGTCTTCGATGCCCTGGCGGCCGCCGAGCAGGATGACAGGCGTTTCGAGTTTCGCTTTACGCAGATCGCGGCAAACATCGAAGCCGGATTTGTGCGCCAGCAAGGCATCCAGCACCAGCATGCCGAAGTCGCGCTCTTTGTTGAGCACCTGTTCGTATGCAGTCTTGCCATCCTGCGTTTGTTCGACGACGTAGTTTTCGGCTTCCAACCCGCGCGCCAGCAAACTGGCGAGTTCACCGTTGCCGATCGCCAGCAACACGATCTGCGGCGCGGCCAGCATCGTCGTTGCGCCCATTTTCGCCAGCGGGCGCGACATGGTCAGATAGGCCGTTTTGGAAATGCCCGGCCCTGCCGCAGTCATGGCACCTTGCACGCTGGCGAGCGCCCCGGCAGCCAGGCGGACTTCAATGCGGCGCATTTCGCCAGTCGCGCCGAGTTTGGCGAAGATGCTTTGCGCCTGTTCCAAATGCGCGCGCGCTGATTCCAGGCGTCCGACGTGCGTGCGCAAATCGCCGAGCGCCGCTTCGCACAAGGCGGTGCGGAATTGATCGCCGATGCTTTGAAAGATCGAAAGGCTCTGCGCAAAGCTGCGATTGGCTTCGGCCACCTGCTGTTGCGCGGCGTGCACGCTGCCGCGCACATAAAGCACACGGCCCGCCAGACCCAGTTCAGGATCGAGCGCGGTGATGGCTTCGGCGGCTTCGAGCCGAGTTTGCGCTTTGGCGAGATCGCCCTTTTCCAAATGCACCAGCGCCAGTTCCAGTTCGAGCAGAATCTGCTCTTCAAAGGCCCCCTTTTCGCGGGCGACTTGCACGCCTTTCTCCAACGCTTCAATCGCTTCGGCGCGTTGCCCGCGCGACATCAGCACGCGGCCCAGGATGCGCTGCGTGCGCGCATACACTGACTGCCCGTGGCGCTGGACGGCGGCCTGAATCGCATTCCAGGCCGTCATCAAATCGCCCTGATACAGTTTCAATTCCGCCAGATCAGTCAGCGCGACGGCTTCGGCCTTGACCAGCTTGTGCTGCTGGGCCAATTGCAAGCGCTCTTCAAACAAGCGCAACGCCGCGCCCCACGAACCCAGCCGCGTCAGCACGCGCGAAAGCCCGCTTTGCGCCTTGAGCAGCAAGCGCGTGTTACCGATGGCTTGAATCTGCTGGATAGCTTCTTGATAGACAGGCACGGCGTCTTTCAACTTGGCTTCGGCATAGAGCACGAAGGCTTCCTGCACTTTGACGCGCGCGCGTAAGACCTGATCGGTCGTCGTTTCAGCCAGCCGCGAAGCGCGCAACCAGTGATAGCGCGCGCCTTCAAAATCGCCTTCCTTCCAATCCACCCGGCCCAGCATGTAATGCAATTCGGCCAGCAAGCGCGTATTGCCCGCGCGCCGCGTAGCCAGCAAAGACCGTTGCAAATGCTGGCGCGCCTCAAACAGTTCGCCGCTGCCGATCAGGGCGCGCGCCCACGCGGCGTGCGCGTCGGCGCTGCCGGCTTCATCGGCGGACTGGGCATAGCAATTCAGGCTCTGTTGCAAGGCCTCCAATGCCATGTCGGTTTGCTTGCCCTCGCAATAGGTGCGCCCGAGCGTCAACAGCACTGAAGCGCGAAACGGCAACGACAAGGCGCTGAGCGTCGCCGGATCGGTGTATTTGTTGAGCAATTCCATCGCGCGCGCTGCCTGGCCCTGGTTGAGATGCTGCTCGGCCAGCACACAGCGCAAGTTGGCCTCTTCGCGCGGGTCAGCCGGCATCGCATCGAGCATGCGGCCTGACAGCGATTGAATCAGGCTTTGCGTCGTGCTGCGCGGATGTTTGGGAGCACCGTCAGTCGGCGCATCGCTGGCGACGGCGCTGAGAATTTTGAAATTGACTTCCGGCCCGCCGTGGCCGAAGCGCAGATGGTCGCCGTCGTTGAGCATCTGTTCGGCGACGCGCACGTTGTTGACATAACTGCCGTTGGTCGAACCCAGATCGCGCAACAGGAAATCATCGCCCAGCCGGATGATTTCGGCGTGGGCGCGCGACACGACGCCGTGCGGCAGGCAGAGCGAATTTTCCGTCCCGCGCCCCACGGTGAAGCGCGGCGTTTCGAGCGGAAAGATTTTGACATCATTGTCGGTCAGCAGGTGCAACTCGCCACGCGTATCCATCGGCGGTGTGTCTCCTCAACGGGATGCATTGGGGGTGTAAAACGGCGGGGAGTATAGCAGAGATACCGCGCGGCGGGTATGGTCAGCATCGTGACTTTGGCTGACGGCTACGCTTGACACAACCCCGGCTTGCATTGCCTAACTGCGGCGCGGCGTAGAAAATGACGGGCAAGTAAGGAGGAAATTATGAGTACACAATCAGGTTCCGCACTCGCCGTGCCCATCCTATTGGAACGTGCCGAAGCACAGCTTCAGCCAACACCATTCTATCTGCCAAAAGGTTTTGACTATCTGCTGCTGCGGCTCGCTGAGGGCCGCTTTACACCCGCCGACTTCGCGGCCTTTGCCGCAGAAAATCCCGATCTCAGACTCGAAATGAATAAGGAGGGGGAAATGATTGTGATGATGCCCGTTGGCCCCGTGGGGTCAAACCGCAACGGTAGACTTACGGCACGGTTGTTTAACTGGGCCGACCTGGATGCCACCGGAATCGCCTTTGACGCCACGGCTGGGTTCAAGCTGCCCAACGGCGCGGAACGTTCGCCCGATGCCTCGTGGATTCGGTTGGAGCGCTGGGAGGCGTTGACGCTGGAAGAGCAGGAAACCTTTTCGCCCATCTGCCCGGACTTCGTCGTCGAGTTGCGCTCGCGCAGCGACCGCTTGAAAACGCTGCGTGCGAAAATGGAGGAATACCTTGAGAACGGCGCGCAACTCGGCTGGCTGCTTGATCCGCTTAAAAAGAAAGTCCATGTTTATCGCCCCGGCGCGCCCGTCGAGATACTCGACAACCCCAGCGAGGTTTCGGGCGAACCGTTATTGCCGGGCTTTATGCTGAAGCTGGCGGGGATTATTGATTGAGGCAGCACAACCGCAATTGAGACAGCTAACCCTGCGAGAAGCTTTCAACTATGTTTCGCTGGTAGTGGCTCAAAGAGGAGCGGTCTTGCCGCGGGTGAACGCTGGAAAACGCGGATCAGTCCTGTTAGCCAATTGAATTGCTCTGCGTCGGTCGGCGTTGATCTGCGGCGTGGCTCTCTCCCCATTGCCCCACTACCGGATTTCAATCACCTTTTGCGTCTCTTGCGCTTTTTTGCGGCTGAACTTGTTATTGTTTTAGGGCGCGAGCCGCAGCCTGCGCCACTCCCTGCCTTGCAATGAATAAACAATGCGGTCGTGCAAGCGACTCTCGCGGCCCTGCCAAAATTCGAGGTAATCGGGGCGCAGCAAATAGCCGCCCCAGAAAGGCGGGCACTGCATCGGCGCGGTTTCAAACCGCTCGGTGAACTCGGCCACGCGCTGTTCCAATGAGGCGCGGTTTTCCAATTCCCTGCTTTGCGGCGAAGCCCAAGCGCCGATCTGACTGCCGCGCGGGCGCGTTTGAAAGTAATTTTCGGACTCTAGGCGCGCGACCTGTTCGACTTTGCCTTCAATGCGTACCTGCCGGTTGAGCGTGTGCCAATAAAACGTCAACGAAGCAAACGGCTGTTGCGCCAACTCTTGCCCTTTGCGGCTTTCGTAATTGGTAAAGAAGACAAAACCGCGCGCATCGCATCCTTTCAATAGCACAATCCGGCCTGAGACGCGTCCGTCATTGGCCGCCGTCGCCAAGGTCATCGCTTCGACATCCGGTTGTTCCGCTGTTAAGGCGTCGTGAAACCAGTGGTTGAATTGTTCGAGTGGATCAGCGGCGACTGAATCTTCCGTCAACGGTTGCGAAACATAATCGCGGCGGCGTGCCAACAAGGCTTGGGTGATATTTTCCATGGCGCAAATTATAAGCCTGCCCACTAACTAAAAAACAATGGGCTGAAAAACAAACGGGCCGAGAAAACTCAGCGTCTTCTCAGCCCGTTTGTTTGGCTCACTGGGGAGTGAAATTGAGTTAGTAGCGATTGCCGCCGCGATCGCCGCCACGGCCGCCACCGCCGCCGAAGCCGCCGCCACGACCGCCGCCGCCGCCACGACCGCCGCCGCCACCACGACCGCCGCCGCCGCCGCCAAAGCCGCCACGACCGCCGCCCCCCCCGCCGCCGAAGCCGCCGCCACCGCGGCTTTCACGCGGGCGGGCTTCGTTGACGGTCAAGGCGCGGCCACCGACTTCGCGGCCATTGAACTGGTCAATCGCGGCCTCGGCGGCCTCTTTCGAGTCCATCTCGACGAAACCGAAGCCGCGGGAACGGCCCGTGTCGCGATCAGTCACGATGTTGGCCGAAGTAACGGTACCAGCTTGCGAGAACAAGTCTTCAAGCTCGCCTTCTGAAACGTTGAAAGACAGGTTGCCGACATACAATCTAACGGACATAGAATCTCCAAAAAGCAAAAGAAGCAGGCAAGCTGTGTCGGGAACGGTTTCCGACCGGCGCAATCAAGCAATAGCAAGTAACAGAGCTGCTTCCGTGGTCTAACATTAACCTGCTCTCGAACAACTGATCGCGCAAGCCGGAACTACTGACTAACAGCGCATCACCGTTGATGCTCACAGAGTAGGGATTGCTGGAAGGAGAATTTCGCGCTCCGGATCTAGGGGACGGGAATCACGCAGGTTCGAGCCAGCGAAGTGAGCGCCGTTTCCAATCAAGAGGTGACCTTCCATCGGCGCGCACTATAGCACAGCAATTTCCAATTTATGTCCCGGTTTTTTTTCGGTAACGCCAACTTTTCGCTGTATTGGCGGGACATTTTTCACATTGCCTTACCATTCCGGCGGCCCCTGTGCATAATGCCGCTGCACACAAATCCTTCAGGAGCTACTCAACATGGCGCCCTTCAACGAACTCACCTGGCTCGATGCCACCGCGCAAGCCGCACTCGTGCGACGCGGCGAAGTCACACCGCTGGAATTGGTGGATGCCGCCATCCGCCGCATCGAACAGATCAACCCACAACTCAACGCCGTCATCACGCCGATGTTTGATTTGGCGCGCGCGGCGGCGCAACAACCCCCGTCGGTGATGCCGCAAGGCCCTTTTACCGGCGTGCCGTTTTTGCTGAAAGATTTGCAGGCCGCCTACGAAGGCGTGCCCATGAGCGCTGGTTCACGCTGGTTGCGCAACTTCAAACCGAACGGCGACAGCGAACTCGTCAAACGCTACAAACGCGCTGGCCTGCTTGTCGTCGGCAAAACCAATACGCCCGAATTCGGTTTGTTGCCGACGACCGAGCCGGAAGCCTTTGGCGCGACGCGCAATCCCTGGGATGTGACGCGCACGCCCGGCGGTTCGAGCGGCGGTTCAGCGGCGGCAGTCGCGGCGGGCATGACTGCGTTTGCGCATGCCAATGACGGCGGGGGTTCAATTCGCATTCCGGCGGCTTGTTGTGGCCTGTTCGGCTTGAAACCGACGCGCGGGCGCAATCCGTTGGGGCCGCATTTCGGCGACATATTCGGCGGGCTGGTGGTCGAACACGCGGTCACGCGTTCGGTGCGCGACAGCGCCGCCTTGCTCGACGCCACCGCTGGCTATGATCCCGGCGATCCTTACATTGCGCCCGTGCCCGCGCGTCCGTTCCTGCACGAAGCCGGTGCGCCGCCCGGCCAGTTGCGCATTGCCTTCAGCACGCAAGCCTACACCGGCGCGCCCGTGCATCCCGCTTGCGTCGCCGCCGTGCAGGACGCCGCCAAACTCTGCACTGATCTGGGCCACGAAGTCACCGAAGCCGCGCCGCAGTTGCATGGCGAGATGTTGTCGAAAGCTTTCTTCACGGTTTGGGCGGCGGGTTGCGCGTGGACAATTGACAGCTATTCCTTCGCCGTGGGCGGCAAACCAACGGCGGAAGACATCGAACCGCTGACGCGCGTGATAATCGAACTCGGGCGCAAGCGCACGGCACCCGAATATCTGCTGGCCGTGCAAACGCTGCAAATCTTCGCCCGGCGCGTGGCGCAGTTTATGGCATCGTATGATGTTTTCCTGACACCCGTGCTGGCCGAACCGCCGTTGCCGTTGGGCACGCTCGCGCCAACAGCAGAGGACGCAATGGCCGGGATGAAACGGTCGGGTTTATTCACGCCCTTCACCGCCCTGCAAAACATGACCGGGCAACCGGCGATGTCGGTGCCGCTTTATTGGCCCTCGGACGGGGACGCCGCAGGCTTGCCGTTAGGCGTGCAATTCGCCGGACGTTACGGCGACGAAGCGACGCTCTTCCGCTTGGCCGCGCAATTGGAAGCAGCGCGACCGTGGGCGGATAAGCATCCGCCCGTTTCTGCCTGAGCACTAGAAAACTGGTTTCTATTCCCCGTAAAAGCTATGGCTACGACCTCCTCCTTCGGTTCTTGGAAATCCTCTGTCACGGCGGACTTGATCGTTTCAGAAAGCATCGGCCTTAGCGCTATCGCGCTCGATGGCGCCGATGTTTACTGGGTCGAGATGCGCCCGGCGGAAAAAGGCCGCTACGTCATCGTGCGCCGCACGCCGGATGGCCGCTGTGCTGATTTCACGCCGCCCGAATACAATGTGCGCACGCGCGTGCACGAATACGGCGGCGGTTCTTATGTTGTCAGCGAGGGCACGGTTTACTTTTCCAGCTTCACCGACCAGCGACTTTACGGCCAGCGTCAGCCAACCTCGCCGCCCGTGCCTTTCACGCAAAAGACCGCGTTGCGCTTTGCCGATGCCGTCATTGATCGTCGCCGCAATCATTTGATCTGTATTTGCGAAGACCATCGCACCGCCGGCAGTGAGCCGATCAATTCGATCATTGCCTTCTCACTCGATCATCCGATTTCCAGCCTGACGCCGCCCAGCAAGATCATCACACTCGCCGCCGAACATGATTTCTTTTCGTCGCCGCGTCTAAGTCCGGCGGGCGATCAATTGGTTTGGCTAACCTGGAATCATCCGCACATGCCGTGGGATGGCACGGAACTGTGGCTGGCTGACGTCAACGCCGACGGCGCGCTCAGCAATCAGCGTGTGATTGCGGGCGGCGTGAATGAGGCCATCTTTCAGCCGCAATGGTCGCCCGATGGCACGCTCTATTTTGTGTCTGACCGCACCGGCTGGTGGAATCTGTATCGCTGGCGCAACGGCCAAGCCGAAGCTCTTTGCCCAATGGAAGCCGAATTCGGTTTGCCGCATTGGGTCTTCGGCATGTCCACCTATGCTTTTGCCTCGGCGGAGCAAATCGTTTGCTCGTACATGAAAGACGGCTTCGCGCATTTAGCCTTGCTGGACACAAACACCCAGCAGCTTGAAAACATCGCCACGCCGTACTCGCGCATTGACAACGTGCGCGCCAATGCGCAACGTGCTGTCTTTCTCGCCGGTTCGCCAACCGAGAGCACCGCCATCGTCAGCTTCGATCTGGCGACGCGGCAGTTCACGACCTTGCAACAGGCGAACAAGCTGGCGCTCGATCCTGGTTACATCTCCGCGCCGCAAGCCATCGAATTCCCCACCACGAATGGCCTGACCGCGCACGCCTTCTTTTATCCGCCAAAAAACAAAGATTGCGCCGCGCCCGCTGGCGAACATCCGCCGCTGTTGGTGATGAGCCACGGCGGGCCGACCGCGATGGCTTCGCCGACGCTCGATCTCGAAACGCAATTCTGGACGAGTCGCGGCATCGCTGTGCTCGACGTGAATTATGGCGGCAGCACCGGCTTCGGACGCGCTTACCGCGAACGCCTGAACGGCAATTGGGGCGTCGTGGATGTGGATGATTGTGTGAACGGCGCGCGCTATCTGGCCGAACAAGGATTAGTGGATGGCGAGCGTCTGGCGATCACGGGCGGCAGCGCGGGCGGTTACACGACGCTCTGCGCGCTGACCTTCCGCGACGCCTTCAAAGCAGGTGCGAGCCATTACGGCGTCAGCGATCTGATCGCGCTCGACGAAGACACGCACAAATTCGAATCACGCTACACGCAAGGGCTGGTCGGCACGAGCCGTGAACTTTACATCGCACGCTCGCCGATTCATCACGTAGACAAACTCAACGTGCCCGTCATTTTCTTTCAAGGCTTGGAAGACAAGATCGTCCCGCCCAATCAGGCTGAAAAGATGGTCGAGGCATTGCGGCGCAAAGGACTGCCCGTGGCGTATGTGGCGTTTGAAGGCGAGCAGCACGGCTTCCGGCAGGCGGCGAATATCAAACGGGCGTTGGAGGGCGAGTTGTATTTTTATGCGCGCGTGTTCGGCTTTGCGCTGGCGGATCAGATCGAGCCAGTACCGATTGAGAATATGTAGCAATCGTTTGCTCACCCGCGCGTTGCAACGCTTGCTGGCACTTGCCGAATCGTCCCCAACCGGCCAATTAACAAATGCACCAACAACAGCGCTAGCAAATACATTCCCGCGCACGCCGCAAAGATCGGCGCGAATGATAGCGTATCCACTACGCGCCCGATGTACTTTTGCGTCAATGCGCCCATCAACGCGCCCAATGCGCCGCCCAAGCCCGTCACTGTCCCGATGGCGTGACGCGGAAAGATCTCGGCGGGCAACGTGATGTTTCCCCAAGCCGCGTGACCAAACATCATCCCCGTCACGACCGCCAACGCCAACGCCGGACTCGCCACCCGCGTCACCAGCAAACACAACACCGGCATCGCCAATGACACAAAGAGCATGGTGGTCTTGCGCGCGCGATTCAGTTCCCAGCCCCGCGCAATCAACCAGCGCGGCATTGCCCCGCTAAACAGATTGCCCAGCGCCAACGCGGCGAACGGAATCCAGACGAACAGGCCGATCTGCTTCAAATCAAAGCCGCGCTCTTTTTGAAAGTAGAGCGGAATCCAGAAATTCAAGAAGTAACTGATCGGATCGGTCAGCACGCGCGCCAGCACGCAGCCCCACGTTTCTTTCATCCGCAGCAACACCCACAACGACGCGGGCGCATTGTGCTCGCCTTCGGCCTGCTGGTCGGCCTGAATCAACTCGCGCTCCTCTGCGCTCAAACGCGGATGATCTTTGGGTAGAAAGTAAATCACCGTCCACGCCGCGACCCACACGAAGCCCAATGAACCCGTGAACACAAACGCCGCACGCCAGCCGAATTGCAGCGCGATAAACGAAACAATCGGCGCGGCCACCATCGAACCCAGCGCTGTGCCCGCGTTGAAAATGCCCACAGCCATTGCGCGTTCTTTGATTGGGAACCATTCAGCGACGGCACGCACGCCACCGGGGAAGCTGCCCGGTTCGAAGACGCCCAGCAACCCGCGAAAGAATGAAAACTGCCCGACCGTGCGCGCCAACACATGCAAGACATTCGCTAGCGACCAGCCCGAAACAAAAAACATGAAGCCGCGTCGCGTACCAATAGTGTCAATGACACGCCCGCTGACCAGATACATCACGCCGTAACTCAACAAAAACCACGCATTGATGTCCCCGTAATTGGCCGAACTGAGGTGGAGTTCTTCCTTGATCGTACCGATCAACACCGCCAGCGTCTGCCGGTCGAGATAATTCAACTCCGACGCCAGACAGAGCATGATGGCGATGTACCAGCGCAAATGTTTGATGGGCGGTTTGGGTGAAGTGGGCATTGGATGTGCTCCTGATTATGAAGGATAAACTGCGGTGCGGCGCACGTTGAATCGCTTGACGGCAGCGTGACGCTCGCATCACCGCGTCAGCAAGACACCGCTGCCATCGCTAAAAATCCCCGCCACACAACCTGTCATCAATGTCGCCAACGTTGCGGCCAATAAAGCGCGCAAACCAAGACTTGCCAGATCATCGCGCCGCGTCGGAGCCAGCGCCGCTGTGCCGCCCACGAAGATCGCCAGCGAAGCCACGTGCGCAAACCCGCACAGCGCATAACTCAAAATCACCACCGTGCGCGGATCAACCAATACGCCGTGCGCGGCCATCTGCGCCATGTCCTGATACGACACGACCTCGGTCAGCAACACACGCTCGCCCAACAGACGTCCGGCTTCGGCCCAATCGGGTCGCGCGATGCCCAGCAGCATGGCGAAGGGATAGAAAACCCAACCGAAAAGTTTGACCAGCGTTAACGGCTCGCTCATTCCCAGCCAATGCGTCGGGAAGAGTGAGAGCGCTTTGTCGAACAGCGCCACGATGCCGAGACCGGCGATGAGCAAGGCCGCGATGCCCGCAGCCAGTCGCAGCCCGTCCATCGCGCCCGCAATGATCGCGCTCATTAGATTGCCCGCGCGTTCCTCTTCGTTATCGGGCGGCAGCGTGCCTGCTGTTTCAGGCGCGCCGGTTTCGGGCAACAGCAATTTGACCATCACGACGGCGGCGGGAATCGAGATGATCGAGGCCGACAGCAAATGCCCGGCAATTTGCGGAAAGCTCTTGCTCAGCATGAACACGTAAATCCCCAGCGTGGTCGAGGCCACCGTCGCCATCCCGCTCGTCAGCACCATCAGCAATTCCGATTGCGTCATGCGATCTAAATAGGGCCGGATGACCAGCGCCGATTCGACGCCGACGAAGATGTTGGCGGAGCTGCACAATGCCTCAGCGCCGCTCAAACCCAGCGTGCGGTGGAAGAGGCGCGCGAAGAGCCGCACCACCGGTTGCAACAAGCGCAAATGATAAAGCGCCGCCGCAAACGCCGAGACGAAGATCGCAATCGGCAAGGCCTGAAAGGCCAGCACGAACCCAATCGAACCGGGTTCACCAGGCGCGGCGGCCAACGGGCCGAGCAGAAAGTTCGTCCCGCTTTTTGAAGCGTCGAGCACTGCCATCACGACGTCGTTGAGCCAGACGAAAGCCTGCCGCGCGCCGGGCAAACGAAAGACCAGCAACCCGATGGCCAATTGCAACCCCAGCCCCCAGGCGATTGGTCGCCAGCGAACTTGGCGGCGGTTGGCGGAAAGCAGCCAAGCCAGCGCGGCGAGCACAAAGAAGCCGAGCAGGGAGGTCAGATGTTGCAGCATGCGAATGCTCCTCGTGATGACAGATGTACAGCAAGCTGCCAGCTTGCTGCGGCATTGAACTGAGACGCAACCGCTTTGACTGCGTCTTTTGCTACAGCGCAGCAGGCTGGCAGCCTGCTGTACAATGAGATGATTTCTTGCAATGTGATTGATGACTGTGGGAAGCTACGGCGCATTCGCAATACCGCTTAACTCTACAAACACACCGAGGCAAACGCGCGTGATTCTAAAGGTCTTCCACGACAAAAGCCAATTGGGCCAAGCTGCCGCTGCACAGGCCGCCGCCAGCCTCAACAACGCCATCGCGGCGCGCGGGCAAGCGCGCCTCATCGCCGCAACCGGCATGTCGCAATTCGAATTCTTGCAAGCGTTGACGCAAATGCCGGGCATTGATTGGTCGCGCGTCGAGCTGTTTCACCTGGATGAATACGTCGGCTTGCCGCTCACGCATCCGGCCAGCTTTCGCAAGTACCTGCTCGAACGGTTCATCGAACCCACCGGAATGACGAACCATCACTTGCTGGATGGCGAGGCCGATGCTGAAGCAGTTTGCCGCGCAGTCGGCGCGTTGATTCAAGCCGCGCCGATTGACGTCGCCTTTGTTGGCATTGGCGAAAACGGGCATCTGGCCTTTAACGATCCGCCCGCCGATTTTGAAACGGAAGCGGCTTACATCGTCGTCAACCTCGACGAAGCCTGCCGCCGCCAGCAAGTCGGCGAAGGCTGGTTCGCCGGGCTGGATGACGTACCCAAGCAAGCCATCTCGATGACGATCAAACAGATTTTGAACGCCGCCGAGATCATCTGCATCGTGCCCGATGCGCGCAAAGCACAGGCGGTGAAGGACTGTTTGGAAGGCGAGATTTCGCCGCTCGCGCCAGCTTCGGCGTTGCGCCCGCACGGCAACGTGACCGTCTATCTCGATCAACATTCATCCGCCTTGCTCAACCCCGACTCCATCAACGAGACACTATGAAAACCATCATCCGCTGCACGCTGCTCTTGGCGCTGTCCGGTTTCTTTGCCGTACACGCCGCCGCCCAGACTGCTGAAATCAAAATCGGCATCATCGGCACCGACACCTCGCACGTCCCCGCCTTCACCAAACTGCTCAACGACAAGAACGACCCGAACCACATCCCCGGCGCGCGCGTCGTCGCGGCCTTCAAAGGCGGCAGCGCCGATGTCGAATCGAGCCGCACGCGCGTTGATAATTACGCGGCAGAGATCAAAGAGAAATACGGCGTCGAGCTGGTCAATTCGATTGAAGAGCTTTGCCAGCGCGTGGACGCGGTGTTGCTTGAAAGTGTGGACGGACGGCCCCACTTGAATCAGGTGCGGCCTGTGCTTAAAGCGGGCAAGCGCGTGTTCCTTGATAAGCCCTTCGCCGCCAGTTACGCCGATGCGCGCGAGATTGTGCGCTTGGCGCGGGCTGCGAATGTGGCGTTTTTCAGTTCATCGAGTTTGCGTTACAGCGCCGATGTGCAGGCCATCCGCAACAGCGACAAACACGGCGGCATCACGGGCGCGTTTGCTTACGGGCCGGAAAATTTCGAGCCGCATCACCCAGATTTATTTTGGTATGGCATCCACGCCGTCGAGATGCTTTACACGCTGATGGGGCCGGGCTGCGAAACGGTCACGCGCGTCAAATCAGAAGGCGGCGATACCGTCACCGGCAAATGGAAAGACGGACGCCTCGGCACCATGCGCGGCATCACGCAGGGCAAACAGGATTACGGCGCGGTGGCATTTGGAGTGAAAGCGACGCTGACGACGCCATCGCCACTGAAGGTGGATTACCGCCCGCTACTGGTCGAGATCATCAAGTTCTTCCAAACGGGCGTACCACCAATTCAGCCGGAAGAGACGCTGGAAGTCATGGCGTTTATGGAGGCGGCGGATTTGAGCAAGGCGCGCGGCGGTGTGCCGGTGCTGTTAAAAGAAGTGACGGAGCAAAAGAAATAAATCTGGGTACGCACCGCTTCCAGCGTGCAGGCGTGGCGGAGAACAGGCAAAGGCCGAAAGGAAATCCCTTCGGCCTTTTTCATTTCTTTGACATGCCTGCACGCTGGAAGCGGTGCGTACCCAGGTGGCCTGATTCCTATTTAGGTTGCTTGCGTGTCGGCTGATGTAGTCTTTCAGGTAAAACTGATTTCCCCATCTCCCCTATCGGCAAAGACTCCGGTTCCACCTGCCGTTCCGCTGGATTGGCTCCAATGCCGCCCATCACCACAGGCTTGGGACTGACCACCTCCACCAATCTCAGCACGGGCTTCAAACTGCCCAATCCCAATCCACCCAACAACGCCAAGCCCATACCCAGCAATACCTGTCCGGCCCACGCGACCCGGCGTTTGAGCGCGCGCAATCCGACCGGGCAATTTTGGGTCAAGACCGTCCCATCCGCCCGGCGATAAAACCGCACGCACAAGCGGCCCTCGGTGCGCGCGAGCAAGGCGCTGGCCTCGGTGCGCGTCATGCCCGACAGGTTATAAACGTTCAGCTTGCACTGCGAACAGAAGCGCACGCGCTCGCCTTCAAACGAAAACATCTCATCCCAATTGGCCTGACAAGGGGCGGCAATTTTCACGCGGTCGAGGGTGTCATTGAATTTAGCCATAGCTACTCCTAGCTGATTTCATCGCTGATTCCGTGAATAGGCGTCAGGGGTTGAACGCCACAATCCGCTGGCCGTTGCATTAAATCCCCGGCGGCCCGCCGCAAAAAAAATTCTCCAAAGCTGAGCCAATCCTACCGCGCTTTGCGCATTGCTGAGTGAAGGTCGAAACACAACGCTTTCTCTGCACCGTTAAGGAGGCCCTATGTCGCACATTATGCTGAAACATCTGAGCGGTTCGCGCGCCGGACAAACATCCGAATTCCCCCTGCCCCAAACAACCGAAATCACGCTGGGCCGCGATCCGGCTTCGAGCGTCTCGTTCGATCCGGCCAAGGATGATCTGGTCGGGCGGTATCACGCCAAAATCACGCCCGATCATTTGTTGCCAGGCCAATTCACTGTCAGCGACCTGAACAGTCGCAATGGCACCTTCATCAACAAACAGCGCATCAGCGGCAGCGCGCGCGTCACGCCGGGCGATGTGATTCAGTTGGGCGCGGGCGGGCCGGAGTTTGAATTTGAAGTGTTGCCGCGTCCGGCGCCATACCTGCAACCAACCCGCGAAGCCTCAGCCGTGGGCGCTGTTGGTGCAACGCCCAGCGCCACCGTGCCGTTTCCGCTGCCGCCCACCACGACGGCGCCCACGGTGGATGCGTTTTCAACCAATCAAAACAACGGCAATCGCAAAGTCGCCACCAACGCGACGCCGCCGCCGTTGGGGCATTTGAATGCGCCGCGCCAAGCGTCCTACCAGCCGCTTAACAATCAAGCGGTGCCGCCCTCTCCGTTTAATGCGCCCTCAACCAATGCGGCCCCGCTGCCGCCGCGTCCGGCGGGCGTAGGCCAAGCCACGGTCGAACGCCTGATCACGCAAACGCGGCGCGACATGGGCAAGCTCATGCTCATTGGCGGCGGCGCGCTCGTCTTGGTGCTGGCGCTGGCCGCTTGGAAGTTCTGGCCGAATGCACCGGCGGCGAGCCTGTTGCCGCTGGGCGATCCGACCTTGCTGACGCCGGGCCAGGTTGCCGAGAAATACAGCGGCGCGGTCGTTTCGATTGATGTGCGCTGGAAACTGATCAACACGAACACGGGCCGCCAGATTTCGCACGTCTACGTGCCTAATCGTTGGAAAGACAAAGAAGGCGTCGAACGCCCGATCATCAACGATGGGCGGCGCGAAGTGGCGACGTATATCGTGCTGGATGGCGGCGCGTATGAACCGACGCTGGATGACCGGGGTGGCGCGCACGCCATCGGCGGCGGCGGCGGCGGTTCGGGTTTCGTCGTCAGCAGCGATGGTTTCATTTTGACCGCGCGCCACGTGGGCGCAGGCTGGATGAGCCGTTATCAATACCCGGCGGACGCTTCGCCAGGTGTGGTTTGGACGCAGGGTGCGAATGGCTGGACGTTGCGCACCAACCCCGAAACCGGCATGCCTGTGACCTATTCCATCCCCGCCAATTGGGCGCCGTCTGAAACGCGGCAATTCGGGCGCGACGGCTATCGCTGGGCTGTCGAAGGTCGCCTGGACTTTCTCAACGTCACCTTCCCGCAAAACAAAACTTCGATCCCGGGCAAGCTGGCGCGCGTGTCCGACCGGCACGACGTGGCGATGCTCAAGATTGATATGCCCGAAGCCGTGCCTAAAACCGAGTTGAATGACAATTACGACACGATCAAAGTCGGCGACCCAATCACGGTGCTCGGCTACCCGGCGGCTTCGCCGATTTCCTGGGGATTGGTCAATTCGATGGACGCCTTCAACCGCGAATCGCAGATGAAAGTCGTGCCCGATCCCAGCCTCACCACCGGCAACATCGGGCGTGTCTTGCGCAGCCAGGAAAGCGGCAAAGACAAAACGACCAATGAATTCGGCGACGCGTATCAGGTCACGGCCAATCCCGGCGCTGGCAATAGCGGCGGCCCGGTCTTCGACGATCACGGGCGCGTGGTCGGGATTTATTACGCCGGGCGCGCGATTGGAGCGGGTGGCGCGCAAGGGCAGGTTTCGTTCGCCGTGCCGATTCGCTTTGCGCGCGAGTTGATGACGACGACGCCGAAGTAATGGCAGTTGGCAGTTGGCAGTTGGCAGTTGGCAGTTGGGGATTCAACCCTGGCGAGACAAATCATGCAAAACAATCCGCAATCCGCAATCCGCAATCCGCAATCCATCGGTGAATACCAGGTGGCCGAACTGCTGGGGACAGGCGGGATGGGCGAGGTCTATCGCGCCGTGCACGTCAAGATCAAGCGCGTGGTGGCGATCAAGCTGCTAAAAAACGTCAGCGGGCCGCTGGTCGAGCGTTCAATCAATGAGGCGCGCATTCAAGCGGGGTTGCAGCATCCGAATATCGCCACGCTTTACGATTTCCTCGAATGGCAGGGCAAGCCCTGTCTGATTCTGGAATACGTGGATGGCCAAACGCTGGCCGAACACCTGGAAGCGCGCGGCAGGCTCGCTCCGGCGGAAGCGCTCGGCATCTTTCAAGCCGTCGTCGAAGCCGTGGCTTATTTGCATCGTCACGGCATCATTCACCGCGACATCAAGGCCAACAACATCAAACTCAGTTCGGCGGGCGCAGTGAAGCTGCTCGATTTCGGCATCGCCAAAGACGGCACCGCACCGCAACTGACGCTGGCCGGACACGTCATCGGCACGCTGGTCTGTCTGGCGCCCGAACAATTGCAAGGGCACGCCGACGCGCGTTCGGATGTCTGGGCGCTGGGCGTGCTGTTGTATCAAATGGTCACCGGGCGCATGCCTTTTGCCGCGCCGACGCTCGACAAACTTTACGAACAGATCAAGCAAGCCAGGTTCGACGCGCCAACAACCTTGAATCCCGCCATGCCGCGCGAACTCGAAGCCGTCATCGCGCGCTGTTTGAAAAAGCATCCGGCGGATCGTTACGCCTCGGCGGTTGAGTTGTTGTCAGCGGTCAAAGACTTGACGACACCTGCCGCTGAAGCGCGCCCAGCCAACCCCGCCGCGTCTGTGCGCGCGGCCAAGTCCGCCTCATCCGTCACGCCACGTTGGCGTTCGGTTTATGCCCTTGCCGCTGTCGCACTGGCGCTCGTCATCGGCGCGATTCTTTTTTGGCCGCTGCCCGCGCCCGATGCGCTTCAAATCAAATACATAGCGCCCACACCGGCGGCGAGCGGCAGCACCACGCCGGAGCTTTGGCGCACGATTCAAATTGATGCCGTGGATGGACGTGCTGAGGTTTATCAGGCAGGCCAACGGCTCGGTACCACGCCGCACGAGTTGCGCGCCCGCGTGGGCGAATCGGTCACGCTCGAATTACGGCGCGACGGCGCGGCGCGGCAGGTCGAATTCGCGGTGACGGAAAACCGCAAGGGCTATACCTATTCGGTGAAGTGAATGGCCCCAGGCCAAAGCCTATGACGCGCAAGTGAAAGACAGCCTGATTTTCAGGAACGCTGGCAGGGTCTGCCTGAACTGCTGAGCGCGCGTAGCGTAACCTGCCGAGGTGGCGCGGTTCGGCCAGTCCGACACTCGCCGAACCGGAAGCCGCGTGCGAGCAATTGATCGCCTTAGCCAAACAGCGCGGCGGCCACGACAACATCACGGTCGGCTTGGTGCGCTTAGCGCCCGCAATCTGAGCCTGCAATTTTTCCTGAGCCAATCCCCCGCCGCTTTGCGCATTACCAGGTGAGGCGACAAATTCAAATGCTAACCAAGGGGGAAACAATGAAAACACAATCGCAAAGCCACGTTGAACAGGAATGGCGCGGAATGGCGCGCCGCAATTTCATCTGGCAAGGCAGCGCCGGGCTGCTGGGTCTGACGCTCTGCCCGTCCCAAACTGTGCTGGCCGCACCCGCGTGGCAAGGCAATCTGTTTCTGAAATTCGTCGGACGGTTTGCCGAGAACGTGGGCTTCAACCTGATCAGCAGCTACATCTACGATCACATCAAAGAGTATTTGAACCGGGAGCAGGGCGCGTATGTCGCGCCGAAGATTCGCGAGAAGGAAGACAAGGGTTTATTCACCAGCCCTGATTGGAGCAAGGTTTACGGCCCGTGGCAGCCGCAGCCGCCTGTGTTCACTAGGCCAATCCCTTTTCCGCAACCCACACCAACGCCCACGCCCACCCCGGCGCCATATTTTTTCACGCCGCTGCTCAAGCGGGATGGAACCAATGGGGCCGCGCAATTTTTCGATCTCCGCCAACCGCAGCGGCAGCAGTATTGGGCCGGGACATTGGCCGCGCCAAGCTTGGTGGGCTTGGGCAAAGCCGCGCCGGAAATGTTGCAGAGAAGAATTGTCACCTCGCGCGAAGCCTTGCAAGCCGCGCTGTTGCCCATCAGCGGCGGGCAATATGCAATGTCCTGCGGCTGCTTCGAGAATTCGTATGACGCGCCCGACAGCTATTACTCGGCCCTGGGCCGAGTCCAGCTTGATTACGAACGAACCAGCCGCAACAGCGGCGTCGTCAACATCAAGGTATACGACCGAAACGGACGCCAGCGCTTTGCGGCGGAGTATTGCACCTGCCCTGAGATGTATTAACGGCAGGGGCCTTGGGCGCGCGCTCGCGGGCTGGCCCGCTTTATAGCGGTTTGCAGTTGAATGCGACCGCACAACGTAGGGGCAGACCTGTGTGTCTGCCCCGATCGCGTCAGACGGAATCGAAGGCTACAGATGCCACCGGGGCAGACACACAGGTCTGCCCCTACGTTGCGTGTGGTTGCCGCAGGTCGCATTCAACTGCAAGCCGCTTTAAGGCGCACGCGATAGACCTAAACTGCTGGACGCGCGTAGCGCAACCTCGGCGGGTTGCGCTACGCGCCTGAAGCGCATTTCATTTTCGCAGCGGTCTTTTTTCAAAATGTCCAGACATCTGCTTCCCCCCATTTTTGCTGAGCCGATTCAGCGCCGCTTTGCGCATTACCGATTGAGTGAACAATTCAACCCTGCGAGGTGACCCTATGAACGAAAACGTCATCGGCAACTACCAGATTCAAATGCTCATCGGCGAAGGCGGCATGGGGACGGTCTTCAAAGGCCTCGACCTGATGCTCGAGCGCGAAGTGGCGATCAAAGTCTTGCGCCCTGAACTCGCACGCCAGCCGCAACTGGTTGAACGCTTCCGCGCCGAAGCCATCGCGCTGGCGCGGCTCAATCATCCCTTCGTCGCCACGCTGCACACCCTGCTGCGCCACGACGAAGACTTTTTGATGGTGATGGAATATGTGCGCGGCGAAACGCTGGAGGGCATCCTGCGTCGCAGCGGCGCGTTAACGCTCAGTCAGGGGCTGCGCCTGTTCGGGCAAGTGCTGGAAGGTATTGCCCACGCGCATCAGCTCGGCATCGTGCACCGCGATCTGAAACCCGCCAATCTGATGCTGACCGAGGGTGGCACGATCAAAGTGATGGATTTCGGCATCGCGCGCTTGCTGGGCAGCCACCGCATGACGCGCACCGGGCGCATCGTGGGCACGCTGGAATACATGTCGCCCGAACAGGTGCGCGGGCTGGAAACCGATGGCCGCAGCGACATCTATGCGCTGGGCATCGTGCTCTATGAAATGCTGACGGGACGCGCGCCGTTTCGCAGCGACAGCGAATACGAAGTGATGCACGCGCACCTGGAAATGCCGCCGCCACCGCCGCGCCAGTTTGCCCAGCACCTGCCGCCAGTCATCGAACAAATCATCTTGCGCGCCCTGGCGAAAGACCCGGCAGAGCGCTTTCAATCGGCGCTGGACTTTCACGCGGCGTTGATTGACGCGACGCGCACGGCGGGCTTGACGCCCGCCACGCTGCCTTCTGATGTGACGCCTGTGGTGATAACGCCTCAGCTTACAATCACGCCTTCACGCCCTTCTGCCCCATCGCAACCCGGCGCGGGTAGAGGCAGACAGTCCACCGGTTCGCGCATCACCCCGCCCGCAGGCTTGGCCGCGCAATTGATTCAAGCCACGCGCGTGGCGCAAGCGTCCGGTGCGCCAAGTTCGCCCGCGCTGGCCGCAGCAATACCTCTGCGGCAACGATTCAACTGGAAGCAGGCAGCGGCGGTAGCGGCAGCGTTAATCATCGGCGGCGGCGGCATCTGGTTGAATGGCAGGCGCACGAGCGTCACACCCAGCACTCCACCGGTTGCGCTACAAGCAACACCCACTCCGAACGCCGCGCCGGCAGAAGCACTTGTGGCGCCGTCCTTCACGACACCGCCACAACCGGGCGGGCCAATTCCCTCCAGTCCGGCAGACGCGCTGAATCTGCCGACGCTGGCGCAACCAACACCGGCCAGCGCCGCCGCCAATTCAGTGCCGGTGCAACGAACGGCTCCCAAACGCCGCACGCCCAATCCTGTGGCACCCGCGCCCGTCTTTGTGCCCGCCAATCCGCCTCCGGCTTATGTCAACCGCCCGCCCGTCATCACGCGCTCCGCGCCTGTCAATACAGCCGCCGTGCTCGAAGAAGAGCGCCGGCAGGAGAAAGAACGTCTGAAGCGCGAAGAGAAGGAACGGCAGGATGAGCGCGTGCTCAAAAACGTGGGCGGCATTCTGAGCGGCGCCAAAGACATTTGGGGTGCGCTCAAAGGCGGCGAGAAGAAAAAGGAAAAAGAGAAGAAGCGGCAGTGAGGCTGAACAAGGCGGCCACTGGTCGTAGCCAGTCGGCAGGACGTTGGTTGCTGCCGTTAGTTGCTAATGGTGGGTTGTTGTTCGGCGGCTTTGGGCCGTTGTTTCGCCGTTGCCAAAGGCCGGTTTTTCACTTCGGCCAGGGCTGTCAAAAAATTATCCGCCAGCATCGAACGCAGGTAGTAAGTGGTGACGAATCGTTTGCCGTTCTCGCCCAGGCGTTGCCGCAAGGGCGCATCGGCGTGCAATTGGCGAATGGCTGCGAGCAAGGCTTCGACGCTTTCCGGTTCGATGCACACACCGGCTTGAGCGCGTTTGACCAGAGCGGCGGCTTCGCCCTCGACGCTGCAAATGATCGGGCAACCATTGCCCATCAGTTCAAACAGTTTTGAGGGCAGCACTTTTTGAAAGACCGGCAGGCGGCGCAAAGGCACCAGGCTGACATCGCTGGCGCGATAGAACGAGAGCAGGCGTTCGCGCGGCTGGGCATCCATAAACGTCACATTCGGCAATTTCAACCGCGCCGCCAACTGTTTGAGGTCGTCTTTGTCAGCGCCTTCGCCAATCAGCAGAAAATGAAAGTGCGGCTCGTGGCGCAATTTGTCCGCCGCGTGCAAGGCGACGCTCAAGGCATGCGAGATGCCGTGCGTGCCGATGTAAGAGATGATGAATTTGTCTTCCAGCCCCAATTCGGCGCGCGCCTGCGCCGAGGTCGCACTGGGCAGCGCCAGATATTTGGCGTCAATGCCGTTGGGCACGATTTTGATCTTTTCGGCTGGAATCCCTTTTTCGATCAGATAGGGTTTGGTGGATTCAGCCACCGGAATAATCACGTCGGCTTGGCGATAAAGAAACATCTCAATCGCTTCCAACGCGCGAATCAGCCAGCGGTTTTTCAAGACGCCCAACTCAATCGCCGATTCCGGCCAGATGTCGCGCACTTCAAACACAAAGGGCACCCGCTTGATGCGGCTTAAAATCCACGCCGCCACCGCACAGAAAAATTGCGGCGAAGTGCCCACCACCAAATCCGGTCGTTCGGTTTTGAAGACACCAAAAAACAGCGACGAGGCAAAAAATGAAAGGAAGTTGAGAATGCGTTTGGCGAAGCCTTTGTTCGGCGTGACGTAAATGCGCGTGCGCAACAGTTCGATGCCCTCGACCGTCTCGCGTTTGAACCATTGATTGCGGTAAGCGGGATGAATGACGCCGGTCGGATGATTGGGGAAACCGGTGATGACCGTGACTTCGTGGCCGTTCTCGACCCAGTACCGGGCATGTTCATAAGTGCGCGCGGCGGGTGCGCCCATCTCGGGCGGAAAGTATTGGCAAAGAAACGTGACTTTCATGGAATTGCAAGGACGCGAAACGCCTGGCCCGGTCACGTGACCGTTCTGATCCTGTACCCGAAAGCCGTTCCCATTGGTGGCCGGTAGCGGAAGCAAATGACCGGATTCGGCTGTGCGCTGCCGAAGGTCGGGAAGTACCACCCCTGAGCCTGTTGCTGCGCGCGCCGGGTCGCTGGAATGGTGCTGCCCCGCGTCAGCGAGACGCTGGTGACGTCGCCGAACGGTTCGATCAGGATGCTGCGCGTATCGGTTTGGCATTCGATCACAAAGCCATCAGCGTGCCCTTGCCGCACCTGTATGGCTGGGTGGATATGGATAAAACTCTCCGCTTCGTGCACCACGCTTCCCTGCGCAGTGTCGGTCACAACCCATTCGCCAGTTCCCCGCCGTTGAATGAGCCGTTGATGTGTCAAGTTGCGGTCGTAATAAGGACGGTAGGCGCCCCGAAACTGCCAGGCCGTAGCGTCCCCCTGGGCTGCGGCGGCAAGTACTTCGGCACGTCTTGCCAGCCGGAAAGTGCCCCACAATTCGGACTGTTCACGCTGGTCGAATTGTACCGTATTGTGGGCGCGCGTCGCACGGCAATAAGCGCGGAAAGGGTCGCCGCCATAACCGTGAACACCTGTGTCCACAATAAACGGCTTGCCGTCAAAGCGCAATTCGTAGCTCAACAAATCACAATGCGCATGCGCCGTGTTATAGGCCACTGACGGCGGCCCCGCATCCACGATCAGCTTCTCGCGGGCATCACTGGACTGCCAGACGAAATAGCCCGTTTGCGGAAACGCCGTGGGCGCGGAACCCGCCGCGTAACCACAAACACGGGCAGCCGTCGCCAGCAACGGCTGTGGCCGCGTCTCGGCTGTATTCGCCGAATCGTTGAAGAGCGCCAGCGTATTGTCGGTGTAACTGGCAGCCTCTAAAAACTCCGCCATCGCGCGCAAACGCTGGGCAATCTCAGCTTTGTCTTTTGCCAAAGAGCCAAACGCCTGTAATAAGGCGAAACACTCCAGCCAGTCGCCCAGTGTTTGCGCGTGATACATCGGCGCGCGTTCATAATGCCCGCCATCCGGCAACACCTGTTCATCGAATTCGCGCCAGAGCAACTGTTGCCCCGTTTCCAACCAATGCTGGCCTTGCCGGTCATGCGCGAAAAACAGTCCGCCAAGCACCAAGGCTTTTGCGTTTTTTAGCAAATGGTTCGCGAGCAAATGATGTTCCAGGTGGCGGCTCAGAAAGTCCAGTTGCTGATAGATGCTCGTGCGCCAGCGCGTCTGAAACTCGGTTCCGGCTTCGTGTTCCGCCAGCAGGCAGTAGGCATAGATCCAATTGACGATGCGCAGCGAAGTCGGATAGGCGTCCCAGCCATCGCTTTGCCCGGGCCGCGCCTGCGCCAGCCAGCTTTCAATCAAGGCGCGGCAGGCTTGCCAATAGCGTGGCTCGCCGCGTTCGACCCAAACCCGCGCGCACCAAACCGCAAACTCAAAATAATGAAGCTGGTAGTTCCACAGATGGCTTTCGTAACGCCGGTTCCAATCGGGCGCTGGCAAATGCAGCGTGCGATTCAGAAAGGTAAAGCGGTTTTCCGGCAGCCCGGCCCAACGCACCGCCGCCGTGTCTAGCGGCACGCACAGATGCGCTAAAGCTGTTTCAAAGACCTGTCGGAATGTTGCAATCGTTGGTGGGGGAAGAAAAGGTGCGTCTTTATCGGCTGTTGTCCACCTTGCTGTCAAGTGCGGCCAGACGCGGTACAGGGAAAATTGCACCGCGCGCCAAGGCCGGTACAACACCTGTTCCCAGCGCAAATACGGCAGCGTGCGTAAGGCCAGCGCCAGATTCAATGAAGCTGTTCCGGTTGCCCGCTGCGCAACGCGGCCTCGATTTTCAACGTTGCCAGCGTTGTTAGATACAAACTGCGCCATGCAATTGGCATCGCGGTGCCGACGCGCACGGCAGCCACAAAAGCCGCCAATTCCTGGTCAAATCCCTTGTCCTGCGCCAGCCGCTTCGTGACCTTGCGCTGGCCGTCGCGCCAGCATTCCAGCACGCGGAAATCATCCAGTACCGCTGCCCGCCCGCCGCCATAGACTTCGATACGCTCTTTCGGGAAGCTGCGGTCGCCGGTCGCAAAGTAGTTGATGTTACCGACCGAGCCATCACTGAGTTTGAGAATAATGCTCAAGGTGTCTGCGCTTGCCGCATAAGCAAATACTTCGACCGGTTCGGCATCGGTCAGAAATTGCAGGGTATCCACGAAATGGCAAACCTCGCCGACGATGCGCCCGCCGCCCTCTTCGTTTTGAATCCAACTCTCTTTCGGCACCGCGCCCGCGTTGATGCGGTACGTGATCGCCAGCGGCCCGGCATGCTCAAAGTGTTGTTTCAGCGCGACCGACAAGGCTGAAAAGCGCCGATTGAAGCCGACCAGCAATTGTCCGCCCGTTTGCATCACCGCCTCGGCGACTTCCTGCAACCCTTCCTCGTTGATGGCGAGCGGTTTCTCGACATAAACCACTTTGCCCGCCCGCAAAGCCTCCGCTGCCATCCGCGCGTGCGTGTCGTGCCGCGTGGCGATCAGCACCGTGTTGATCTCGGCGCGCTCCAGCAACTCGCGGTAATCGGTCGTGCAAAATCCGAAGCCATACTGTTCGCCAATTGCTTTGGCATTCCGCCCCGTCGCCGTCACCAAACCAACCAAGCTCACCCCCTCAGCCTTTGCCAGGCGCGGCAACAACACGCTCTTGGCGAAATTGCCCGCCCCAATTACGCCTAAGCCCACGCCCAGATTGACGGCGGCAGCGTTGCGCGTCGTTTGTTTCAATGTCATCAGCCGCGTACTGGGCGCGACACTTTCGGGATACGTCAGCAGGATGCCCATGTACGGCCGCGGGGTCTTGCCGGTGATGATGTCGTAAGCCTGCCCGGCCTGCGCAATCGGGAAGCGATGCGTGATGAGCGGTTCCAGCCGCACAACTTTGACCGCCACCAGCCGCAAAAACTCCTGCATATTGCGGCGTTCCGTCCAACGCACATAGCCGATGGGATAATCCACGCCCTGTTCTTCGTATTGCGCGTCGTAACGCCCCGGCCCATATGACCGCGAGAGCCGCAGTTGCAATTCCTTTTCGTAATAAACCTTGCGCGGCACGTTCATCCCGACCGCGCCCACCATCGAAACAATCGCCCGGTCGCGCGCGATCACGCCCGCCAATTCAAGCGGATCGTTCGTCGCTGCCGCCGCCGTGATGATGACTGCATCCACACCATAACCGCCGCTGAATTGCGCTACCGCCAATTCGACATCATCACCGCGCAACACCGCCGCATCCGCCCCCAATTGCTGCGCCAACGCCAGCTTGCCTGCATCCAGATCAATGCCCAACACACGGCAACCCGCCGCCTTCAAAATCTGAATCGTCAACTGCCCGAGCAAGCCCAAGCCGATCACCGCCACCGCATCACCCAGCTTCACGTCCGCCGTGCGCACGCCCTGCAACGCAATCGCACCCAAGGTCACGCAAGCCGCTTCGTCAAAGCTCACTCCTTCCGGCAGTTTGACCGTCAAATTCTTCGGCACAAACACAGTCTCGGCGTGCGAGGCATAGTTCATCCCCGCACACGCCACCCGATCACCAACCTGAAACTCTTCGGCCCCCTGCCCCACTTCGCACACCACGCCCGCGCAACTGTAACCAAGCGCTAACGGCGCATCGAGCCGCGCCTTGACCGCGTTCAACGTAGCCAGCAATCCATCGCGCCGCAGCTTGCCCAACACTTGCTTGACCAGATCGGGCCGCTCTTTGGCTTTGCCGACCAGCGAACGTTGCGCCAGATCCACCGCCATCTTTTCGGTGCCCGCGCTGATCAAGGAAGCCACGTTGCGCACCAGCACGCCGCCGCGTTTGACCATCGTCTCAGGCACCTCGTCTATCTTGAGCACGCCGGAGCGGAAATTTTGAATTACCTGTTTCATTCGTTTGCTAGCCAGCAACTCGCGCCACGCGTACCCTGTCGCCTGTCGGATTTAACTTGCGTGACAGCGTTCCAGTCACATACCGCCGATACCAGGCATCAAACATCAAGATCGCAAATAGCTCATATCCATTATCACGCCGCCCCCGTTGATGCTCTGCGCGAAGTAACTGAATGCAATCGTAATTAAAGACGCCTTCGCGCTCGACATAGCTACGCGGTAGCAATTCGTCGAAATAACGATCCAGCTTGGTGCGCATCCAGTTTCCCAGCGGCACGTTAAAACCTTTTTTCGGCGCGCGTTGATGTTCCGCCGGAATTAAGTCTGCGAATGCTTCCCGCAAGATCACCTTGCTGCCGCGCCGGTTCAGCTTGGTTGCAAAGGGCAAGCGGAATGCAAATTCAACAACGCGCGGATCAAGATAGGGCACGCGTAATTCCAGCGCCCAGGCCATGCTCATCTTGTCCGAATACTCCAACAGGTTGTCGGGCAAAAAGGTTTGGACATCCAACAGCGAAAAGCGGTTCCCGTCTTCCAGTTCACGCGGCATCTCGCGCAGATGCTCTGTCAGGATGCGTGCCGCCGGTCGCATCCCGCCTGGGTGCGATTTCAGCAACTGATCTTTGCGCTCTTCACTTAAGTAATAAACCCATTGCAAATATTGGGTCGCCTCATCGTCATCCAATCCACCCAGCAAGGCGCGGATACGATGCAAGCGCCGGTCGGCAAAGTGGTCAGGCAAATGCGTCAGCGCTGCCAATGCGGTTTGCGCTACACCGCGCGGCAAAAACCGCAGCCAACGCGCAGCCTGGACGGCGCGGTAACGCGGATACCCAGCAAATAACTCATCGCCACCCGCGCCAGACAGGGCCACCGTGACGTGTTCGCGCGTGTATCTGGATAACAAATAAGTTAGATAAAACGTAGTGTTACCAAACGGCTGGTCGAAATACTCGACTAACTCAAGCATTTCTTCCGGGTGCGACAGGTCAACCGATAACTCGTGATGTTCCGTTCCAAACTTATCGGCGATGCGGCGCGCTTCAACGCGCTCATCGTAATAATCCAACTCCGCACCTTCAAATAACACGGTAAAGGTCTTAACGGGCCGTTGTGCCTGGCTCGCCATCAGTCCGACAATGATGTTTGAATCCACGCCGCCCGACAAAAACGCGCCCAATGGCACATCACTCACCATCTGTTGCGTCACTGCCTCAGACAGCAGCCCGCGTAACTCCGCGCGTAACTCACTTATATCCGGTTGATGGGCAGGCGTGCTGCTGACGGCTGGTTGCCAATAGCGTTCGATGCGCACGACCCGGCAGCCGCGCAGGTCATATTCCAGCCAGTGCGCGGGCGGCAGTTGAAAGATGCCGCGCCAGATCGTGTTCGGCGCGGGCACAAACAAGAAAGAAAAGTAATCGCGGGCAGACTGCCAATCCACTTCCGGTGTGAAGCTGTTGGCCGCCAGTAAAGCTTTGATCTCAGAACCGAACAGCAGTTTGCCATCAGTCTCGGTGTAATAAAGTGGCTTGACGCCCAACTGATCGCGCACCAGAAACAAGCGCGACCGTTCAGCATCATATAAGGCCAGCGCGAACATGCCATTGAGCGCCTTAAACGCCGCCGGGCCGCGCTCTTCGTACAAGTGCAAAATAACTTCGCTATCAGTTTCAGAAACAAACTGATGACGGGCAGGATCAAGCGCAGCTTTTAACTCGCGGAAGTTATAAACCTCGCCGTTAAAACTTAGCCAAACCGTGCCATCCTCATTACTCATCGGCTGACGACCTTTAGGTGATAGATCCATCACGCTCAAGCGCCGATGGCCCAGCGCTAATTTATGCAGTGGGAACAGAGCCACACCGCTATCATCCGGGCCGCGATGCGCCAAGCTAAGCGTCATCCGCTCGACCACCTCGTGCTCACTGGTTCCGACGATACCGCAAATTCCACACATAAACTGCTTCAACGCTCCAACGACGTCTCAACCTTGTTACGCGATGCTTGTAATTTATCTTGGGCCGGCAATAACGTTTGCTCATAAAGTTTCGCCCCAATCACGGCCTCATGCATCGTCATTAACGTGCAAAAGATCAGGCCTGGCTTGCCATCGAGAAAGCCCAGACGAAAAACATACATCCACAAAAATCTGAGTATGGGGCGGCAGGGCAGCCGCGCCCACCATTGTTTGATCAACCGTTTGCGCTCTAAAGGAGAGCCAAGCAGAGCAGCTCCGATGCTACTTTCGCCACGCTGCCCGCGCGCAAAGTTGGCGTATACCCGCGCTTCCCAATTCGAATACCGGTTATGCCGTTCAATGAAATGAAAGATGCTTTTGAAATCTTCGTGCAATAAGTCATGTTTCAAATAAGCAGCGCGACCAGCTAAAACCACATGCTCGTGTACCTCTACATCGCCTGCCTGTTCAACATCCTCGGCAGCAAGTTTTTCGTAGCGGCCCAACCTGTGTTTGAATAGCCGCATGTTCCAGCTTGGATACCAGCCACAATGCTTAATCCAACGTTCTAAAAAAATCAGCTTGCGATTGATGTAATAGCCATCGGCGATGTTTGGGCCATTAAGTAACGCGCGTATCTCAGTTTCCAACGCCGGTGTTACACGCTCATCCGCATCGAGTAATAACACCCATTCATTCCGCAAAGCTAAATTCGCTAAAGCCCAGTTCTTCTTCTTGGGAAAGCCGCCTGCATATTCAAATTGCGCCACCTGCGCACCAAGTTGTTTGGCTAATTCCACCGTCCCGTCAGTGCTATGCGAATCCACTACCCAGATTTCGTCGGCCCAGGCCACGCTGATTAGGCAAGCAGCAAGGTTCTGCGCTTCATTTTTGACCGGTACGATAACTGAAAGGGGCAGTTTGTTCGTCTGCTCGTTCACGTCACACAATCCCGAATCAATGCTGTCAATTGCTGGCAATGCTTGTCCCAGGAAAATTCCTGAGCGCGCCGCCTCCCTCTTTCAACTAGCACGGCACACAATCGAATATCTGTCAGCAGGCGGGTGCATTGTTCAGCCAACGCCCGCGCATCAAAAACGTCGAAGTAAAGCGCGGCAGTGCCACATATTTCCTGATGAACTGGTAAATCAGCCGTAGCCACGGGCAACCCCGAGGCCATTGCCTCGACCAATGGATGACCAAAACTTTCGGCATAGGACGGACAAACATAGGCATCACACAATTGGTAAAGCTGATGCAGTTGTTCGTAAGGCACACCGCCCAACATCGCAATGTCAGCGCGCACGCCTAACTGATCAATCAAACTCGAAGCCGCAGACGCATCATATCCGCCATAAATTGCGCCCTGCTTCAATTCAGTTGTTAGCACAAGTTGCAATTGCAACCCGGCACGCTCACGCAGCGTGCGCTTCAATTCCGGCAAGGCGCGCAACAGGGTTTCGAAATTGCGAAAATAGTTATAGTGACTGACGTACAACAATCGGCGGCAATTCGGTTGAAAGTTGAGTTTGTCAGTTATTTGAGCAGCGAGCGGTTGCGAATCGGCAGTAAATTGTTGCTGATCGAAGCCGAAAGGAAGTACGGCAAACTGAGGCGGCTGGGAGCCTAACAAGGCTTGAAGCTGATTGAGGAGGGCAGCAGACGGCGCGACATTAATGTCCGCCGTTTTGATAGAAAGTCGCGCCAACCAGCTTTTAACCTGGTGGTTGAGCCAAGCGCTATATTCGCCGCGCGCCTGCAAATCGCGCGCAAACTCAGGCGAAAAATACAGCGCATTACGGTTAAAAAGAATCTGTGGTATCGCCGAAGTCAATAACGCGAAGTTGCCGAGCGAAACCAGCACATCGATTTGCCAGGTCTCGATAAAATCTCGCAGGCGGGTCTGTTCCCACCAAATCCGCGCCCATGTTCCGCTGGAAACAGAGACCTTTTCGATCTTCAGGCATGGGCCCGCTAAACGCCGATAATTTTCCGACTGTTCGGGCGGCGTCAAAACATAGTATTGATGTTCATGGCTGTGGCTTAAACGTGGCAATACATTTCGTAAGTAAGTCAATCCGCCGCCTGCCGTCGAAGCCAAGGCGTTCAACAAGACATTTGCCACCGTTCAAATCCCAAACATCAAATTGCCTGTTACGGTGTGGTGTTACTCACGTTGATACGAAAGATGGCGATGGTATTCTCCGCCGAGGCAAGGCGCTTCACCACAGAGCAACGTTTGAGCGAAAACGCGCGCGCCGCGCGCACTTCATCCGCGCGACTGCGCCACGGTTCGACGGCCAGCATCTCTTCCAGCGGGAATTCAGGGTCTAAAGCGCGCTGCAAATTCCCGTGCGCTACGATGTATTGCCAGCCCAGCTTTTGCTGCTCAACCTCCCAGCCGGTCGGCCCGGTTTCGGGATAGAGTTTCGCTTCCAATGCACGAAATGAAAGATAAGGCTCGTGCGTAAAATTGCGATCCCAATAGGCAAACCACAAATCGGCGCTAGCCAACACTGGCGCACCAGCCGGGATGGCCGCGCGTAACTCGGACAACCGCATTGACAACGGTATTTCCTGCCGGGCTTTCCAATGCCACAAACCAAGATTGAATAGATAGGCCACGATCAACAATCCGACAGCACAATCAGCCAGCCAACGCGGTTTAAGCAATTCAATCGCTCTAGCCAGCCAGAGCGCGAACAACGGCCAGGCAAAGATCAAATACCAGCCAAACACATTGCTCATCAAAGCCGCGGCAATCAAAAACAATACCAACCAAACTCCGACTAACATACGTCCCGTCCGCCTATCACGCCGCCATAACAACACCCCGCTTAGTAAGACGGCCACCCCTTCGGGCAAATGGCGATGTCCGCGCGCATACCAGAACCAGTTCAAATACCGTTGCAACTCCGCGCCAATAGCGCCCCACAATCCATGATCGAGAAGCTTCACGCCGTGTGTGGCTAAACCATGCAGTGTATTTTGCCTGCGAAAATCGGCAGGTTGTGGCAAGTAATGACTGGCTAACCAATAGGCAATCCCGATCAGCCCACCCAACCCATAAAGCAAAGTAACACGCCAAAATAAACTCCAAGTTGGCCTGCGTAACAACACCCAGCCAACCCACGGCAGCGGTGCCAGCAGAAACCCGTTGGGATGCACGTCTCCGCTCATCCCCATCACCAACCCGGCTAATAACAATCGTAAGTATGGCCGCTCAACAGGCGCCGAGACCGTCAACCACATCGCCGTTAGCAAGAAAAGCGTCACTAACAGATCCGGGCGCGCTGAATGCGCCGCGCTGAAAAAAACTCCTGACAAACTGAGCAACAAGGCAGCGAGCAATCCGGTTTGCTCGCTCCATAGCTCTCGCCCTAGCAGAAAGACCATAACTAACACAGCCATACCAACCAACACCGAGGGTAACAACGCAGTAACTACTCCGACCCCGGCCAATTTCATAAATACGCCTTGCACCCAGGCTCCAATATGACCAAGCAGGTAAATGTCACGACCCATACCGACAACGTCTTTGTACCCTGCCACACCTGGCTTGCCCGTTTGCCAGATTTGATAGCCAGCGGCGGCATAAGCCCCGTCATCATCAGTGGCATAAGCCGGGACACGCCCGATAGCAAATAACTGGTACCCCATTACCAACACAATGATTGCCAGTAATTTCCGCTTGACTGACAGGTTCGTCCGGCCTATCTCGCGCTCACCGTCGGCCAACTTATTCATGGCCAAGTTGTGGCCGCAATCCGCCACTCGCATAATCGCCTTTCAGGCCCATAACAAGCTCCGGTTCAATGACATTTCGTTCGCGCCCGACCCACTGCGCCACGATACCAGCCAAAGGCCCCCAAAAGATCAGCGAAATCAGGTTGCCAACTGAAAACATCCAACTCTCAAAAAAAGCATTCACTGCGCCTGCCGCAAAGATCGAAATAAAGACAGCATTGATATTTCGTTGTAATTCGTAGTCGCGGCGATGCAATAAGGTAAGGCCGTGCGCAGCGACCCGGTATAAAATCAGTAACAAGAGCAGAATGCCCGGCAAACCCAGGTCACCAAATAATTCTAAATAACTGTTATGGACATGCCGGCCTGCTTCTTTGTCAGTCGTAAAAGCAAACGTCAACAAATGCGAAGAAGCAAAGCCATAACCAGTCATCTTCTCTTTCCAGTAAAGCGGTAACACACCAGTCCACATGCCGTAGCGACGTTCCTCAACAAGTTGTTCACCGACATTTTTCACCTCGGCGCGTTGAACCGTATCTTTGCGAATGAACGAAGTGACCGTACTTTGCAATTTCGGGAAAACTGCAAAAATCACTATAGCGCAAAACACAAGTGCGAAGATTTTCAAGCGGCTCTCAAGATTCACCGTAAAAAAGTAGCTAGCAACAGCGATTAGCGTCGACAATAAACCACCACGCGAATTAGACAGCCAGACGCCAGAGAAAATCACCGCCAACAACCCCGCGTCTAACCACCACTGCCAGCGCTTGGTCGCTTCCATCTTCCAGTGAAACAATACATACGGCGTGATTAAAGCGGAAAAAATCCCGAATAAGTTCTGATTGCTAAAAGGCCCTGCATACTGACTCATCAATACTCCCGCGCCGTATTGGCTGAGCCCTGTCAGGTACAGAATCATGGCCGTGGGTAGCAAACAGAGCGCGGTGTAATAATGCAGGCGAATAAAAGACAGGCAATTCGCCCGCCAATACAGATAGAAAACAAATCCGATCATTATGGCAACAGCCATTAACACAAAACTTAAAGCCCGCATTAAAGCATAGCTTTTGTCTTCCGCATAAGTTGTCGAAACGAGGATATCGAGTAGAAACACCCCAACGATTGCGCCTGACATGACATCCGTGCGCATTGCTTGTGGCCTACGAGCACGTAACGACACCACTACTAAAATGCCCAGGGTGAGCCAGCGCAAGAGGCTCATAGGGCTGCTAATATCTGTCGAAAAGAATGATGTCTCAGCAAGCGAGCCTTTGTTCACCACAAAAAATAACAAAACCAGAAAGAAGGCTCCATAAGCGCGGATGAATCGGTCCTTTAACCGAAAAACGAGCAACCAGCATATTGTGCCCAACAGAACACCAGCAACGATCATCGCGTTTTCTCCAAATCGCTTGCTACGGGCGAGGGTTGCACAGCAACTCCTTTTGGTTGCCCGGTTAACTCGACGGCTTGCCGGATGGCTAACGCCGCGTGCTCAAAGGACCAATGAACGATCTTCTCGCGTGAACATGCTTGCATTGCTCTTACTTTTTCCTGCGCGCTGGTGAGTTCATTGATCGCCCTGGTTAGTTCCTCCACAGTAAAGCTGTGCAATACAACGCCATTGTCGTCGCCAACTAAATCAACTGCCGCACCGCATTGCCAATGCGCAATAATAGCCAGACCACATGCCATCGCTTCATTAATAACCAATCCCCAAGGCTCCGTTTGCGAAGCTAGTACCAACACCTCCGCTAAGGCGTAGTAAAAAGCTAATTCCTGCTGGCTGGCGTTACCAACAAATGTGATACGCGGGTCGCCTTCAGCTAACGTTTCTAAACCTGCGCGCTCATCCCCATCCCCAACAATCAGTAAGACAGCTCGATCCGATCTTACCTGTTGCACCGCACTAACCAACAAATCTACATTTTTTCGCTTGATCAGGCGGCCGACATACAAAAAAACCAGCTTGTCCTGCCATCCTTTTTGCCTTCGAAAAGCCTCTGCCTTGGCATGTTGCCGCCGGCTTTCTGCGGCAAACCAATCATTGTCTACGGCAAACAGCGCCTCAAAAATTTGTTCTGGCCGGGCTCCATAAGCTTCCCAAAACATGCGGCTGGCTTTGCCCACGACTAAAACCGCCGCAGCTTGTCGCGCAATGAAGCCAAGCCAGCCTGCTTTAAAAAATCGCCGCGCTCCTCGTGCATTATCAGCGTAATAAGTCGCATCTCCGGCAATCGCAAAAGGGCAGCGAGTAAGGAAACACCAAGCCAAAGCGGCAAGTTGCGGCACCCGGGTATAGCCATAAATTACTAAATAGTCAGGCCGTTGTTGCCAGAGTTTTTGCAATAAAGCTAATGCGGCCGCCCATTGTGAACTGAAGCGTCTGAGCCATTGCCTTTCTTCATCCAGCACCATCTCGCCATTCATTACGTAACCACAGGCTTGCGTTTCAGACCAACCAACATTTCTGTTCCAGCGCGAAACGTAACAAATCAGCAACTTCCAGCCAGCGTCATGAGCAAGTTTATTGAAAAGTGGTGTTAGATAAGGTGAGGGGACATTGCTTAGCAACAATACTTTTTTCATTGGCTAACAAAAGTGAGGAGATGTTTGTGACAGCTATCGCACAGGTGCAACGCGTTGCCATTTTTCGTCAACTAGGTAAAACGACCCGCCAACGCTAACATCTATTTTTACTGAGCGATAATCTGGGACACGTATCGCTACCTGTTGCTGCTCGCCTAACGGCGCGTGGGCATAAATCAACCATTGCCGTTGCGGCACTTTTCCCTGGGTTAGCGCGAGCGCATAAACCGGTAGCTGAGTGCCTAATTGCCAGGGGCGCGCTGGATCAAGCGAGGTATCCAGCAGAAACCAACGATCAACACTCTCATACTCTACCGGTACTATGCTTTGATAGGGGTGTTTGTTAGCCTTATTTGCAACAAGCTTACCCTTTTGCCAGAAATCCCGTAACACCACCTGATTATGGACACGTTCGACGGATTCGACCAGGGGCAGAAAATATGACTCAAAATCCGTTACTGTCTCAAGCCAGCTCCGAAACTCCCTCACCAGGCGTGGGCGTAATAACCACATACCAAATTGGGCCATACCTTTATACCGTTCTGGCGAGTAACTCTGCCCTTGCTTCAAATAACCCGCCAGTTTATCACTGGCATCCCCTGGCATGTTCCCATTCCACACCGACATTTCAAACCAAAACTCCGGGTTCTGACGCCGAGCCTCAGCTTGCATAAAAACCCAGTTCATCGCTTCGATTTGCGGGCTAAAAACGGTGTAATCAGTAATTGCGCTCCAATTAAAAACATAATACGGCACTGAGCATCCATCCCAAGCTAAAGCGGCAGGGTCAATTCGGCCTCTGTTATAAAGCGAATACTCTTGCCAACCTGCCCAACGCGCAAAATGCGCCGGCCCAAAGGCGTTGTAACCGATAAAGATGGCTTTGGCCCGCCAGTTTTCGTTGCTTAGGCCTTCTCTTAACCCTTCTTGAATCGCTCTGTAACGCTCGATCCAGCCCTCAGCAGTAACTTGCCGCTTAAGTTCATCGCTCCGATCTGCGCCGTATTTTTCAACATAACGTCTATCTTCTTGCAAACGATTCCAAGGCAGCTTAACGTGCTCATTATTCGACACGAACAGAATGTAGGGAGGATCAGGGTATAGCTCTTGCAACTTCTTCATTATCCGGCTATCAGTCCAACGCCGCCCCAGGTCACGCCAAGCTCTAACCCCTCCCACAGGCGAAACTTCGCGGCTAATTTTCCCATCCAGAGTAACTACATTTGGATTTTCATTGGCAGGTAAGGACAGATAACGGTCTTCGACTGAGAGCCAGATTTCCCATTGCGTGCTAACGAGAGCAATCGGAAGTTTTAACACCGCAGCTTTCTTGATGGCCGCTTCGTAATACTCGACCCAATAAGGATTGTCCGGCTGAATATTCCAATTCGCCAGCAGAAACCAGGGGAGAATATGCTTGCCCTGCTCCATCAATTTAATTTGATATGTAGGGCTGAATCCGTTTGGCGCTTCCCCGAGGTTCCAATGCCCCACCAGAGGCAATGGATAACCTACCCCCTCATTCGTTTGCGCCGAGGCTGTAAGCACCCGCGTACCCGGCAATGCCAAGCAGCCAAATACTATCAAAATATTGATAACACACTTTTTCATCTAACACCTTTCCGGGGCACCAGCCAATCACTACCATTCACTATAAGGAGGCCCAAACGAGCGTCCCAGCTTTTGCCCGAACAAAATCTGGCAGTAGGCAGCCACCAAACGCCTGCAAAAACGCGTGTATTCACCGGTTTTCTCCGAATTAAAACTCAAATAAGCACGTAAGTACAAAATCGCCAGCGAAAATGCTGCGTATGCCCAAGCCTCAAAGCGTTTACCGATCTTATAAAGATAGTACACTGAGTTCCTGCGCAATAAAAAGCTAACCATACTTGTCATATGGTATCCGTTCATTTGCTGCTCATGCACAATACTATCAATCGGCAAATATTGTACTTTCCAGCCCGCAGAGCGCGCACGATAATCAAAATCAGCATCTTCGATATACATGAAGATTGCTTCATCAAACAAACCGACTGCGCGTAAACAGGAACCGCGCAAAAGCACGCATACGCCATTCAAGACTTCCGCGTCCACTATGCTATCCTGCGACTTCATGAATGCTGCCGGCGCCAAACGGTAAGCAAACCAGTTCCATAAATTCCGCCAAAAACCCGGCGCGTAGAGCACTGTGTTTTGCACGTTATCGCTAGCCCGCAAATAAACTCGCGGCCCAGCCACGCCTATCTGTGGATGCAACTCACAATAGGCAACAACATCCCCGATAAAATCGGGATTAAGCACGACAGTGTCAGGGTTGAGTATCAGGACATATTCGGCTTTTTGCGCTAATGCATAAGTGATACCCAAATTATTTCCGCCGGTATAGCCCAAATTTGCCCCCGACTGAATAAAAATCGCCTGCGGAAATTCAACCGTCACTTTAGTTTCAACATCGTCCGCCGACTTATTATCTACTACAATTACTTGGTAATTTGAGTAGCTCAGCTTATTCAGGGAAGTTAGGCAGCGAACCACTTTCTTGGTGCAATTGTAAGCAAGCACAACAATTGCAACCAAAGGCTCGGCAGATTCACCCATTCAAGTCACCCAAATAATTATTACGAATAACTCGGCTAGCATAATTCGCAAAGAGTGCTTTAGGAGTCACCCAAATTATCGCACCAACAGCTTCCACCAATCCATAGAACGCTAACACACACGAAGCAATTGGTCTCACGCGGAACCATGACAAAGCTTTTCTGAATTTAGCCGTAGGCAATACCAGACTAGCCAAGAGCGCAACTCGTAACCGTGGATGATTAACTGGGTATTGACGCCACGCCAAATACCCATATCGAAATCCCATGATCAGAACATATTCCCAATGACGTAATTTTTTTAGCACCCCTTGCATAGTCAAAGGCCGTTCGGGGTGAATCACAACAGCCTCTGGTTGCCAGACAATTGACCCGAATTGTTGTACCCGTGCCGCCAATTCCGTATCTTCATAAGCAGCATATGGAAAGGTTTCATCAAACCCGCCAGCCTTTAACAACACATGACGGCGATAAGCACAATTGCAGGTTAAGTATACACCGCCAACTTTATTTGTCGGCCCCTCACCCAAGGGGCCAAACTCACCTTCGTTTTGGGCATATACCCGGCCTTCTACGGCAATGGCCTCTGGGTGATTAAGTAATGCTTCCCAGATTTTGGTCAGCCACTTAGGGTCTGGCACCGTATCGCTATCGGTCATGGCAACAATTTTTCCGCGCGCCTGCCGGATTCCAAGATTGCGTGCAGCGCCCGGCCCTTTTGCGGGTTGCTTAAGGTACACCCAATTGCCACCGGCTTGACTAAACTCGCTTACCAAGCCTCCTACATCCTCCACAGAACCATCATCGCAAACGATGATTTCATAGCTTTGTACTGGAAACTCTTGCTGACAAAGCGCAACCAAACATGTTTTCAATGCGCTCAGGCGGTCACGCGTAGGGATCACGACAGAAATCTGAACTGATTGTTCTGAAATTTGCGGGATATTCATGCGATCAATACCTGATCACGCTTCCATTTGTTATAAACATTTAGGCCGTTGGCAACCAGAAATACTTGTATCTGAACCAAAGTAACAAGTCGGTCAATATTAGGCGGCCAGAGTAACTCTTTCATTTTTGTACCAAGAGTAATTAGCCACCACTTCAGATTTCCCCAGATAGTACGGCGCGGATCAGTCATGCTGTAGATGAATTGGCCCCGATCACACAAATAATCTCGCTGCCGATTCTTCTGTATGTTCCAAGTTCCACCTCGGTGATGATGGATACGGCACTTAGGTACCAAAGCGATTTGATAACCGGCGCAAGCAGCACGGCGGCAGAAATCAATCTCTTCGTAAAAGGAGAAATAAATGGGGTCAAGATAACCTAGCCGCAGGAAAATTTCGCGTTTCACCGCAAAACATGATCCTTCTACCCAATCCATCGCCAACCAAGCAGGGCACGCATTTGCTTGTTCAGATTCAATTAAATGCGGTGGAACAGCGCTCTTTGTCCAAGTATTAAACTCGTTACTCGCATAGTCATATTGGAGCGGGCCTAAAATCCCCACCAAGGGTTCATTCTCACCAATTTCGACAATTTCAGCTAGCCAATTTGCAGTAACTTTCGTGTCCGGGTTTAACAAAACAACATAGTCGGCCCCGGCGTTTAAGGCACGCTTAATCCCGACATTATTGCCTTCCGAGAATCCTAGATTAACTTCATTTTCAATAATTTCGACTTGCGAGAAAGCTGCCCGTACCATGTGCACACTGTCATCCTGAGATCCATTGTCTACTAAAATCACCCGAAAATTGCCATAAGTTGTATCGCGTAATGAAGCAAGGCAGGTGTTTAACCAGCCTGCCCCATTATAATTCAGCACAATCACATACACTAAAGGTACATTCATAACGACCGACTATTCGATGTCAGTTATAGCTTGTGTTAGTAATAGCCTTTCAAATGCGTTTGCCGCCCGTTCCCAGGTATACCCCGCTATTGTGATGCGGCCTGCTTCCGCTAATCGCTGGCGAAGTCGTGGATTTTTTAGAACGGCCAGCAATTGGCTGGCTAAGGCTAAAGGGTTCTTCACTTCAGCCATTAATGCGGTCATGCCATTTTCAGCATAATCCAAAACGCCGGGATTGGCCGCCGCCACTAATGCGCAACCGCACGCCATGGATTCTGCTGGCGGCAACGGCCAGCCTTCGGCCCAACTCGGATGCAAAAAAACCGCACAGGAATTATAAAGCTCAAGCAATTCTGCCGGCGTTGGTTTCTGCTTGTACTTAATCCAGCTTGGCACCTCGACGGGACGTGGATGCGTTCCAAATAAAGTGGCTTGTAACCTGGGTAGATGTTTGTGCACTTCAGTTAAGGCAGTAATACCATCTAAAGTTCCCTTCCATGCGAATGGGTGCGCGAGCATCCCTACGCGTAAAGGGCGGCTGGCGGGCGGGGTCAGAACACGAAAATGCGAAAAATCCAGGCCATTAGGAATATAGGTAGTACGCTCTTTTTCACCAAAGCCTTTGGCGATTTCCCAGAGCCATTTCGCAATGACAATTTTATGCAAGGGTAACTTCCAGGTGTGGTTCACTTCGACTTCGTTGCCGTCCCAAGTCTCATAATGTTGAATCAAATAGTATTTCCGCCCTTTCTGTAGGGCGTAGCGGGCGACCCAAAACGCCGTGCTATAACCTGTTGCCACAATCGCATCACCAGCAGGGATATTTTTTTCTCTGAGGTCAGTCACCAGTAAAACCCGAACACCAGGTTGTAAGCGAAACCAGGGAACGAGTGTGCCGTCGCGCCAGTGCATGCGCAGAGGCCATAGATGACTTTTCATTTGCTCGATGGCTCCAACAGCAGGTTCGATGTTGCGCGGATGCACAAGCGTTACGTGATGACCGCGCGCCTGTAAGCAATTCGCATATTCATAAACAACTTTGAATCCACCTGCCGGATAGTTCAAGTAAAGCGGCAAGACGAAGGTAATCCGCATATCTTATGACCAGCGTGGCAACATAGCCGCAGCTACCATCCAACGCCAAACACGCGGGTGCCAGCTTTCATTTAAGGCCGCTTTGTATTGGCCGAAACAGCGCAGCCAGGCTCCACGTTGTTTCCAGGCAAACCCTGCCCGGATATGCATACGAGCGAAGAGTAAATCCCGCTTCACTTCACATTCAGCCCAAACATCGGGGTATTGCCGCTCAAACTCTAACAGCGCCGCCAGCGCATACTTCAAACCCTTTTCAATATCGTGTCCGCCACCCAGTAAGTTATTTTCGTGAATGCGGTAGTAGGCCAATGTCCGATTGATTCCAGCCAACGGGTAGTTTTTGGCAAATCGTAGCCAGAACTCAAAATCTTCCGCCACCGGCAATGCGGCGCTTTCTTTCATGTAGCCTATTTCTTCCACACATTTCCGCCGGAATAACACGGTCTGAGCTGGGATAAAATTGCCGAATAACAAAGCTTCTAACGTTGGCGACTGTGTGTGTCCAATTGTATTTCCATATTGGCGGGCGCGGCCTATCTGTTGATACATTATCGCTTTTCCATAAACCAGTCCGATGGCTGGATTATTGTCTAACAATTCAACTTGCTCTGCCAGCTTATCTTCGACCCAGGCGTCATCACTATCCAGAAAGGCAATGTATTCACCGCCGGCTTGTCGCATGCCAGCATTCCGCGCTGAAGCAGGGCCACCGTTGCTCTGTGCGATCAGCTTGACGCGCGGCGTATGGCTTAATGCCACTTGATGCGAGTTATCCGTCGAGCCATCATCAACGACCAAAATTTCGAAATCCCGATAGGTCTGCTGTAGCACGCTTTCAATTGCTTCGGGCAAATAGTACGCGGTGTTATAAACTGGAATAACAACTGACACTTTAGGCATAAGGTGGGTAACTATTTCAGTCTCAGTTTCTCTAAAATGGGGCGGATCGTCCGATACTTAATGGCCGAAGCCTGCATTTCCCAGAAGTCTGGCTTCCAGATCTGGCCCCAGTAAGAAAACCGGTGATCCCACATGTTTTGCTGCGCTTTTACACAATTATCGCTGGTTTTGGCGGCTGGATGCCAGGTACAGTAAGACAAAACCTGATCTACATTGGTAAATGAAAAGTGCTCGGCGATGCGCGCCCAGTAATCAAAATCCATAATCAGATGTAAGTCCTCGCGTAAAAGGCCGGTCTTCTCAAACACCTCACGCCGCCAAAAAATAGACGCTTGATGCATTTGATAGCCTTTCCAAAACTTCAATAATCTCAGGCGGTTTTCATACCAGCCCTTTACTATTGCCGGCGATCTGCCATCACAAAACACAACCACGGCGTGCCCGGCCACAGCCGTATGGCCTGTCGAGGCTCCCAGTAATTTTGACACTGTCCAGAGCGTATTCGGGGCAAAATAATCATCGCTATTCAGCCAACACATAATCTCGCCAGTACTGCGAGCAAAACCTTTATTAATGGCGTGGCTTTGCCCACGATCCGTTTCGCTCACCCAAAAAGTAAGCCAGGGTTCGTATTTGCGTATAACCTCGACGCTACAGTCCTGACTGCCGCCATCAATGACGATGTATTCGAGGTTCGGGTAACTTTGCAGTAACACCGAGCGGATTGTTTGTTCTAGAAATGCACCTTGATTATAAGATGGAGTAACTACACTAATTTTCGGCAGCCCATTTTTTTCTCGATCAGAAACCGATGAAGTAATATGCCAGGGCCAGCCTTGTTTGTCCGGTGGCGGCGCTGGTAATTCAAGTTGCGACAAAATCACTGTCAAGACTCTCGGCTCTCCGCCGCCATCAACCATTGATGTGGTACTAAAACACCCTTGCCATGCCAGCCGGGAGGGTAAAGCCTGCCGGTGCCATAAAAATCGCCGTCAATTACTTCTAGTTCAATGGCATTTTCGATCCAGTCCTCAATTTCGTGGTTGACCTGTAAAAACAAGGTCAACAAATACTGACCTCGGCTAAGCGGTAACCGTGGGATCACACAACGCAATTCTCCCCGGGGCGCGAGCGTGACCGGGTTTTGAATGACCAGTTCGCTGGAACAATTGAAGAGCGGTTGGCCCAGTAGGTCGAAAAACGTCACAGCGGCACGGCAATTCGGTAACGATTGCGTTTGGCCCAGATGTTCGCATTGATATTTCAACTTAACCACCAGCGGTTGACCCGACATACCTTGCTCAACCGGATTGCCATCTTCATCCTCAAAAAACACTGCGGTAAAGCGCACCCGGCCCTGGCCTTGCCGTTCCTGGTGGTTTGATAAATCCCAAGGTGTAGTTACTCGCAAGTTACTCAAGTAGCGTTGAATTACTGTTTCGATCTGAGCGTCGGCCATAATCTGCCCATGCTCAAGCAAGATGCCGCGCTGACAGAAAGCCAACAGCGCGGCGGTGTTATGACTGACAAATAACACCGTGCGGCCATCCCGCGCGACAGCGGACATTTTGCCAAGGCATTTTTTTTGAAAGGCCGCATCACCGACGGCTAAGACTTCATCCACTAACAAGATTTCCGGCTCCAGATGCGCCGCCACGGCAAAAGCGAGGCGCACATACATGCCGCTGCTGTAATGTTTGACGGGTGTATCGAGAAAGCGCTCCAGTTCGGCAAACGCGACGATTTCATCGAATTTGCGCTCGATGTCGCGGCGCGTCATGCCCAGGATTGAGCCATTGAGATAAATATTTTCGCGTCCGGTCAGATCAGGGTGAAAGCCCGTACCGACTTCCAACAAACTGCCCAGCCGGCCAAAGACTTCGGCGTGTCCGTGGGTGGGTTCGGTGATGCGGGCAAGTATTTTCAGCAACGTGCTTTTGCCGGCACCGTTGCGCCCGATGATGCCGACAATCTCGCCGGGTTGAATGCTGAAACTGACATCTTTAAGCGCCCAGAATTCTGTTCCGGCTGGCGTGTGCCCGCCATTGCGGCCATTCGCCAGCGGGTTGAACCGGCGCGCGGCGGCCATCAGCGTTTCGCCGAGCGTGCGGTTGAGTGTTTCGCGCGCGCCCAGCCGGTAGCGTTTCGACAAACCTGCGGCTTTGAGTGCAAAAGATGGCATCAGAGATTGCGGCGCAGCCATTCGCCGAGCACGAATACGCTCCAGACGCGCGACCAGGTAACGCGGCCTTGCAAAAAATCCTGCCAGAGCGCCTGCACGCCTTGCGGCTGGAAGAGACTGTCGAAGCCGGGAGCGGTAAAGGACTGCTCAACCTGTTCGCGCAGTTCACCCAACAGCCAGTGTTTGAAGGGCAATTCAAAACCGCGTTTGGGGCGATTGACAATTTCTGGTGGCAGATTGCCCACCGCGTCCACCAATAATTTTTTGGGTTCGTGCGGGCGCATTTTCAAGGCGCCGGGCAGCGCCAGCATCCGTTCGACCAGCTTGTGATCAATCAAAGGAACGCGTACTTCCAGGCTATGCGCCATGCTCATCGTATCGGTATCGCGCAACAGGGTATTACTGAGATAGCCGCACATTTCCATGATCGAAGCCTGGTTGACGGCATCCGCCGTCGCGCAACCGGCGCGCTGGTGCGATGTCCAATCCGCCAACAGCGTCCAGTCACGTTGATAGGTCTCGCTGGCGTAACCGTTGGCGGCCAGCAAGCGTTGTTGTTGTTCCCGCGTGAAAAGCCGGCGATGCAATTGCACCGAATGTTCATGCAGATGTTCGCTGCGCAATAACAGGCTGAGTTTGTTGGCGCGATGGTTATGGGAAAGCGTACCGAGCGCGCCAATCGCCGTCGAAGCGGCGCGGCGCAAACCTGTCGGCACCATCTGCACCTGGGTGCGGCGGCGTTCGCTTTGCTCCACGGTGCGAAAGAAATCGTAGCCCGCGAAGACCTCGTCGCCGCCCAACCCTGAGAGCGCCACTTTCAGCCCGGCCCCGACAGCCGCTTCAGAAACGATGAAGGAGTTGAGGCCATCCACCGCCGGTTGATCCAACGCATTCAATGCGCGCGGCAGCTTGGTCAGGACTTCGCGCTCCGAAAGAAAGACCGAATGATGATCGGTCTCGTAAGCTTGTGCGACCCGTTCAGCATAGACGCGCTCATTGAAATCGAGTTCTTTGAAAAAGACCGAAAAGGTTTTGACCTCGCTGGCCGTCGCCCGCCGCAGCAACGACACGAGCGCGCTGGAATCAATGCCGCCACTCAAAAACACGCCGACGGGCACATCAGAAACCAAGCGCAACCGCACGGCTTCGAGCAACAAGGCGGCAATCTCTTCGGTAACGGCAGCTTTATCCTGAGGGGCGGCGAGCAGCGCGGGAGCACTTAATCGCCAATAGGGTTCGGTGCGAAGCTGGCCGTTGGCGAAGGTCAATAGATGCCCCGGCAGCACCGCGTAAACGTTCTCGATGATTGTCAGCGGCTGCTGGACTGAACCATAGGCCAAGTAACTCTCGACCGCCACGCGCGACAGTTTGCGCGGCACCAGCCCCGTCGCCAGCAAGGCGCGCACTTCCGAGGCGAAGAGAAAGTTTTGGCCGTCGTAATAGTAATAGAGCGGTTTGATGCCGAGCCGGTCGCGCACCAGCACCAATCGTTGCGCGGCGGCTTCCCAAAAGCCGAGCGCGAACATGCCGCGCCAACTCTCAATGGCAGCCTGGCCTAACAGCCCATAGCTTTTCAGCAAGACTTCGGTGTCACTGTTGGATTGGAAGTGGAGACCACGCGCTTCAAGTGTTCGCCGCACTTCCTGAAAGTTGAAGACTTCGCCGTTGTAGGTAATCCAATTCCCGGTGGCGGCTTCGTGCATGGGCTGATGCCCGGCAGAGGAAAGATCCAGGATGCTCAGGCGGCGATGTCCGAAGGCGGCGGTGAGCGGCGCAGAGTCGGGCGTGAGGAAATCCAGCCCTTCGTCATCAGGGCCGCGGTGCGTCAGGGCGCGCGTGGCGCGGGTGAGCGGGGGCAGGATTTCGTGTTTTGGCAGCGGCGCGATGATGCCGCAGATTCCGCACATGCTTACTTGTAGCGTTTTGATTGAATGTACAGCAGGCCGCCAACCCACTGTAGCAATGGCCTGAGGCATGGTTGGTTCAACTCTGTCACCACCTCAATCGCAGCAAACTAGCAGATTGCCATACTGCGCGCGTCTTAAACACACCACGACCCATTGACCAACCGTAAAGGAAACCTCATGACGAGGCAGCATTCGATTGTCGCCTGCAATTGGTGGGAAGAGAGAGGAGCCGGAACCGGGGCCAGAGCCTGAGACGCCGCGCTAACACCAATCGCAACAATTAACCATCTTGCGCCGCGTCCTGCTTTTCACCATCGCCCGAACCGTAGTAATAGCGGCTGTAATACGTCGAATAGTAATAATAATCGTGGGGTTGCAATTTGATCTGGTTGACGACGACGCCCAGAATTTTAGCGCCGACCGATTGCAAATGGGTTTTGGTGCGTTGCGCCATTTCGCGCGGGGTAAAGCCGCTGCGAATGACGATGATCACGCCTTCGACGAGCGCCGAGAGGATCAGACTATCGGCAAAGGACGAGACGGGCGGCGAATCAATGATGACGTAATCGAAATTAGCCGAAAGCGTTTCCACGACTTGCTTCATCTTGACCGAGCCAAGTAATTCGGCAGGATTGGGCGGCAACGGGCCGACCGGCAACACATACAAATTGGGCATCGCAATCTGGATCAGCGAAGCCAGTTCGCAATCGCCCGCCAGGTAATTGCACAGACCGGCGTTGTTTTTCAGGCCGAAAATCTTGTGCACACGCGGGCGGCGCAAATCGGCATCCACGATCAGGACAGCCGCGCCCGTTTGGGCCAATGAAATCGCCGTGTTGACGCTGGTGGTGGTCTTGCCTTCGGCGGGCTGGCTGCTGGTGATCAGCAGCGTGCGCGGCGCGTGTCCCGCCGACGACAACAGCAACGAAGTGCGCAACTGCCGGTAGCTTTCGGCGATAGACGAATTGGCTTCGACCTGGGTCAAGATCACGCTGCCATCGCCGCTCATGACGCCGTTTGTCGGTACCAACTCCTGGCCGGTCAAGCTGCCGTCAACGAGCGACTTGCGCGTTTTGTTTGTCTCGAAAATGGGTATGACGCCCAGCGCCGGCAATTTCAAATGCCGGTCAATGTCTTCGACCGATTCGACCTTGTTGTTGATGTAATCGAGGAAGAGCACCAGCCCGATGCCGCCCATCAGACCGAGCAACAAGCTGAGCAGGATGTTCTGCGCGCGTTTGGGCGCGACTGGTGAACGCGGCATGGGCGAATATTCCGTGACGCGCAAATTGGGTTTGATCAACCCAGCGGCTGAGACTTCGACGCTGCTCTGGCTTTGCAGCAATTTGTCGAGCATCTGCCGGTTCGTGTCCACTTCCTGCTGCAACATCTTGGCCGAAATCGCGCCTTCGTTCTGTTGCATGGTTTCAGAACGCTGCTGGGCAAACGAAGCTTTGAGTTGATTTTCTTTCTCCACAGCGGCGCGGTATTGATTTTCCAGCGAGCCGAGAATGCGTTGCTGGGCGGCGCGCAATTCGCCTTCGACCTGCGAGACCTCCTGATTGATCTTTTTGACTTCGGGCCACTCTTCGGTAAATTCCACCAGCAATTGCTCGCGCTTCTGTTTCAGATCGCCCAGCTTTTTGATCAACTCCTGCACGAGCGAGTCTTTTTGAATTTGGGGCAGCATGAAAGGGTCGTTGGCGGCCTTGCTCATCTCATAAGCCGTCTGCAAAGTCTTCCGTTCATTTTCAGCCGTCAGCAGCAAGCTGTTGATCGCATTCAGACGATCCGTCACCGTATTTTGCCGTTCGCCAAAATCCAGCACCTGATGCGAGACACGATAGTTTTGCAGCTTTTCCTCAGCCTCGCGCAATTTCACCCGGTAATCGGCAATGCTGCGTTCGAGGAATTCACCCGATTTTTTGTTCGCGTCGTAGCGACGATCAAGGTCGCTTTTGATAAAGACATCGGCCCAGGTGTCGGCAACCTTGCGCGCCAAATCTTTGTCCTGATGCTGATAGCGAATCTCGACCAGGCGCGTGTCGCGCACAGGCCGCACATCCACATTGCCTTGCAGGATGTCGGTGTACCGAATCAACCGCTGCATCTCAAGCTTTTCGTCACTCTCGCCATTGCTGACGGCGAGGCGGCCTTCTGTTTGCGAGCCGGACTGGGGCTTGTCTTTACTCGTGGGCAGGAACGCGCCGTTGTGTTCCAGATCAAGCGCCTTCACGACCAGATAGGCGATGCGCGGGCTTTGCAGGATTTTGAGTTGGGTGTTGATGTAAGCCGAATCGTCGCCGCCGCCGACATTGATTTGCAGGTCTTTGAGATTGACGACGTGGTCTTCGCGTTCGACTTCGATCTTGGTGACGCCTTCATAAATCGAAGGCAGGCGCAGGTTGTAAATCGTCGTCAACGTGACCGCCAGAATCACGACGCTGAGGGGCACCCACAAACGGCGGCGAATAATGCGCCAGTAATCGCGCAAATGCGTTTCTTCGGTTTCCGCCGCGCCGCCGCGTCCGTAGCCATAATCGCGCCGCAGCATATCCAGCGCCGCCGCCGCCTCATCAACGGTCATTAGCTTGTTGTTGCGATTCTCTTCTTGCATTTAGGGATGAATCCGCGCTGCGAACGAGGCAGGCTAGCTTGTTTGGCGCTCATTTGCAGCTTCATTTTCCTTCAATACACGAGAAACTAAGTTATCTCGTGTATTGAAAATTGTTTTTGCCGCGTTAGCGGCGGTTGAATTTAGCCGTGGGTTTTCAACCCACGGTATCCGCGCCACAAACCCGCGTCGCGTCAGCGACGCTTGAATGGTCGCGTGTTTCAAGCGTCGCTGACGCGACGCGCAACCCCATGCTTTTGGCGGTCGAACTGGGCACTTCGATCAAATCATTCGCCAGCAAAACCACGTCTTTCGCTTTGCGCTTTTCGATGGCCTCGTAATCGTAAATTTCTTCCTTGCGCTCTTGTGAACCGGGAAGCTGGCGCAAGATGCGGATACGTTTTTTGGCCGCATCGGGATAAAACCCGCCCGCGATGCCAATGGCCTGTAACAGCGTCGTCGCCTGGCGCAGCGGAATCGGCCCCGGTCGCATCACGCCCCCCGTCAAAAAAACCTGATCGGCTTCCGGCACAGTGATGATGTCCCCCGGTTCGATGTAGATATTCGCGGCATTGGCGGAGGGTGTCCCACCCAACAGATCGTGCAGGTTGATCGTCACAAATGAACCGTCAAACAACTTTTCGGAGTCATCCCCCGCTGCGCCTGCCTGCGCCGCGTCTTTGCTCGGGCCGGGCGTTTTATCCACTGACCCAGTTGCCATCGCGGTGGCCGGATTGGCGCAGAAATCGTAATCCTTGCCGCGAATCAAATTCAGACTGCCGCCGGCATTCGTATTCGCGCCGCCCGCCAGCGCCAGCAATTCCAGCAAGCGCACGCGCCGTTGCAGTAAAAACCGCCCCGGATGCGAAACCGCACCCATCACGGCGACAGGCTGGCTTTGATAATCCTTGATCAGCACGTCTACCTGCGGGGCGCGCAAGTATTTCTTCAGCTTATCTTCGATGACTTTTGAGAGTTCGACCTCGGTCAAACAGGCGGCCCGAATCTCATCCATAAAGGGGATGCGAATGCGCCCGCCATTGTCCACGCGCGCCTCGCGGCCCATTTCAGGATGGCCAAACACGCGAATGTCCAGCAGATCGCCCGGCCCGATGCGATAGCGTTGCTCGCCCGCCGCGCTGGCCCGCAAGTCGCCCGCAACTTCAGCACTCGGTTGCTGCGCCCGCAACCCGCCCGCCAAAACACACAGCGCCACGCTCGCGCGCAACGCCGACCACGTCACTTTCTGCCACATAAACGACCTCTGGTTTTCTCGGCCTGTCGGCCGGGTTTCGCTTCAAGAAACCGGAAAACACCTCTTGCAAACGGCACTGGCAAACGACACTGGCAAACGACACTTGTAGGAGATGGAAGGAACTTGAATTCGCCTGCACCAGCAACGCCAGCTTGGGGCCAATTTGGGGGAAAAGCCCAGCCGCGCGGACGGGCACCCATCCGTCCTGCTCACCCTAAAAATCACTGCGCAGCCCAGGCCCTGAATATCCCTGACCAACACGACTTAACTGTAATGAACGATTGGCTAAACAAGGTGAGTCAGTATCGCTGAACGGCCTGGGAGTGTCAATTAATGCGGTGCGGCGAAGAGGCTCGGCAGAACCGCGGCACTCAGCCTTCCCGCTCAACCTTCTTGATTGCGCATGAAATCGGCTGTCTGGGCCAATGAATGCGCCAACTGCTCGCGCAAGCCGACGTCTGGCACAAATTCGTCGAGCGCTTTGAACATGCACCACAACCATTCATCGCGCTCGCGCTCGGCAATCGGAAACGGCAAATGCCGCGCCCGTAAGCGCGGATGCCCGAAGCGTTGCACATACAGCGGCGGGCCGCCCATCCAGCCGGCCAGGAACAAAAACAGCTTCTCGCGTGACGCGCTCAAATCTGCCGGATGCAAGGCGCGGATGCCCGCCGCCAGCGGTTCCACCTCCATCAAATCGTAAAAACGATCCACCAGTTGCCGAATGACTGTTTCGCCGCCAATGCGCTCGTAAAGAGAGGTCGTTGGTTGTTTCGTGATTTCCATTGTGCGTTTCGTTTGAAGTCCTGAACAAGCTGCCCGCGCGTTCCTTGCTCAAATTATCACTCCAAATTCAGAAGTCCAAACACTCACAAGGTTCGGTAGTGTCCTAAAGCTGTGTCGCTGACACTCCGAGAAAGTTCATCCACGCAGACACACGCAGGGGCACGAAGAAAAACCTCATTCTCTTCGTGCCCCTGCGTGTGCCTGCGTGTGCCTGCGTGGATGAAGTGCGGGGGGTTATTGCAAATACCGAAAGCCAAACCACACGCCGATATGCCGGAACAACGTCCAGTTATTCGGGCTGTAGGTTGTGCTATCGGTTTGCCAGGTCGTATCGCCCAGGCTGCTGGGCGTAATGCGCGCAGGCACGCGCAACCAAGCTTCGGGCGCGTTCAAATCGCCGACGCGGAAGTAATGGCCATCGTTGTGCAGGTAATGCAGCAGAAACCGCGCGTCGGCGCCATAGGCCGCGCGCGCGCGTCGCGCCACCTGTTTATCACCGGCAAAAAACGCCGGTGAACAGGCGTAGATCGGATCGAGCTTACCCGTTTCGATAATCATCGGGCGCGGCGCGACCAGGGCGAGCAGGTCTGAGGCATCAATGTATTCGCGGATGTCGGCGTAAGACCAGTTCCAGCAGCCGTGGCTGAAGTTGTATTTCAACACGTTCAAATCGGGCGAAAAGCCCGCGCTGATGCCCACCGTCACGCGCGGATCGAGCGCCGCGATGTAACTGGAAATTTCGCCGCCCAGCGAAAGTCCCGCCACGACGACGCGCGCGGCATCCACGTCGGGGCGCTTCAAGGCGTAATCCAGCGCCCGCATCGCGTCCCAGGCGCGTTCGCCGTCTTCTTCCCAATCGGTATAGAGCGGCGCGTCTTGCGCGACCGGCGGCAGGGCGGGTTTGATCGAAGGCTTCACGACATTGCCATGCGCCGGGTCATCGCCCTGCTCATAGCCGCCGTCGTAACCGAGGCTTTCGCTGAGCACCGTGCCGTAACGGATGCGATCCTGTTTCGGGCGATGTGAAATGTCCACGGCCAACACGATGTACCCCTGCCGCGCAAAAGCATCGCCGTACCAGAAAAGCTGCGAACTCGGATCAAAGGCTTGCCAGGCGCTGCCGGTGTGACCGTTGACGACCAGCGCCAGCGGATACTTGGCCGTGTCACGGCCCCCGCCGCGCGTGCCGTTGGTCGGCTTGGCCAGATAACCGTGCCCCAGGCGTTCGAGCTGCGCGCCGCCGTTCGGGTTGGGCAAAGTCCAGCGGAAGGAGAGTTCGGTCAGCGTGTAGGTTTGCGGATAGGATGACGCATTGTCATCGCGTTTTTTGTCCGGCACGCCCAACAACGGCGGCAACTGCGCGCGCGTCTCGCGCACTTCGCTCGTCAGCGCCGCCGGGTTGCCCGCGAGCGCCAGATGATAAAGTTGCTTGCGCGCCCGCAGTTGCCAGCGGCTGCGTTCTTCCATCGTTTTTCCGGCAAACCCGTAACTCAAGACTTCGGCCCGCGCGCCGCGAAACTGATAGACCGGTGCGCCGGTTTGTTGCAGGGTGCCGGTAATCGTGCGCCCGCTGACCGTGCCTTCATACGTTTGCCCTTTGACCGTGAACCGCAAGAGCGTGCCGTTCCAGCGCTCGATCACAAAGTCTTCTTCGAGTTGTTCGCTGCACGATTCGTTCACGGCATAGACTTTCAGGCGGCCCTCAAACCCGCTGGGCGAACTGGTTGACCGGTCAATGTGCAGGCGCGCCCGCACGCCGGTTTGCACAATCTGTAGATCAAAGGCTTGCGGAGCCAGCGCGGGCGTGAGGTATTCGTGATTCCAGCCGGTGAGGTGCCATTTGTACGCCAGCCAATCAGTGGGTTTGCTGGCCAGCGTGGTGGTGCTGGAATAGCGCATATTCAACAGCCCCTCGACGATGCGCCCGCGATACCATTGCCAGTTGTTGCCGAGGGTGCGGCGAAATTCCAGCGTGCGCGTGCTCGCCGTCCAGCTTACGTTATCGAACTGCTCGATCACTTTGTTCGCATCGTCCAGCCGCACTCCCAGATACGCGGCGCCTTGCTGGTCAAAGCGGAAGGTCATACGCTGACTGCCCGACAGCACATACCAGCGGCCCGCCGGATTGCTGGTGTCTTGCGCCCAGGCGGCGCCGCACAGCCACAAGCACGCCACGACAAGTTGCGCCGCCACCACGGCGCACCGTTTCCCACAAGCATTCATAGTGTAAATAACCTTTGGCGAGTCTCACGGCACGGCTAAATTGCACGCCGCGCGGAGATATTAAGTACAGGAAGCTAACGGGGAGCTGCGAGTTTTGAGGAAACTCAAGTGTGGGTGCTGCGCTTACGCGGGATGCGTCAAGGTACGGGGCTAAGCATCTAAAAGCGACCAGATCAACAGCCAGGAAAGTCGGTTCGCGCGCGGCACCAAAGACAAGAGCACTGTCTTCGGCGCTAAAGATGGCGTATTTCAGGGGCGCAATGCAAGCAGAAAATTTGGCGAGGAAGGTAACGCAATTGTGTTTATAAAGGAACGGGCGGCTTACGCGCGGGTAGCGCAACCCTGCTGAGGTTGCGCGGCTTCAGGCACTCCAGCCTGGGTTGCCAGTGATGCGATGACGAAAGCCGCGCAACCTTGGCAGGGTTGCGCTACCCGCGCTTCGCTGGCTTTTGCCCCGTTGTATCGCCGCCCCACGTAAAATTTACGGCCACCCTCGGCCCGACCGCGTTTTGCGCAACCTCAGCCTGCTGCGGTATCTTACGCTATCAAATTTTCACAGAATCAATTCACCCAACGGCAAGCAGGCAAGTGCATCAACCCCGCGCCTGTTGCGGTTCGACGCGCGCCGTTTGCCGCTTGATTTCACACTGGACAGCATCGTCCGCTAAAAAAAACCGCCCTATGAAAAAACTGAAAGACAGTCTGCCGCCGCAAGCAGATCAACTCTTAAACCAGCACGCCGCCGAAACCGAAAGCCTGGCGCGTCAAGTGCGGCTCGGCTTGGCGGTCACATCACTCGCCGCCGCGCTCTGGACATGGCAATACGCGCCGCGCGTCACCCGCATGTATCTGTTCATCACCGCGCTCTGGGGCGTCGCCTATTTCGCCGGGAAGTTGCGCGCGAAAAATGGCGCACAAGACATGATGACGCTGATTGACATCACGCTCGTGCACGTCTGTCTGTTGGCCTTCATCGTGCAGGGCTTTTTTCCGTATTACGGTGGCGGCCTGGTGCTCTTTTATTTTCCGCTGCTCGTGGCTGCCGCGGCGCGCTACAACGCCGGGTTGGTGCTGAAGGCCGGCACTTACGCCGCGTTGGGTTGCTTGGCCTTGTCGCTTTATGGCGGCAGTCCACCCTGGTTCAAAGTCGCCACGCTCGCACTCTCCACCTTTGTCGGCTTCAACACCGCGTTCAGCCCCAAAACCTTGCTGACAAAACTGGCGCAGCAAGCCGCCGAGCAGGGCTTCGCGCTCGGCACGCAGCAAAAAGAATATGAACTGACGGCGCAGATTCACCAGCTTTTCATGCCGCCGCCGATTGTGGATTTGCCGCAGGTTTGGTTCTCGTCCAAACACGGCGCGGGCACTGAGACGGTCGGCGATTACTTCCACATCTTCAACACGCCGCGCGGCCCGTTGCTGATCGTCGGCGACCTGCCGGGCCGAGGCGTCGAAGCGTTGGGCCACGTCGCGCGCATTCACCAGCAACTGCTGCTGGTCGTCAATCGTGAACCCGCCTTGCCGAAAATCGCCGCCGAATTGAACAACATCGTGTACGAACTTTACGGCGGCCAGCGCCCATTCACCTGCGTGCTGGCCGAGTGGGCAGGCGAAGAGATGCGCTATCTGAACGCCGGGCACTTGCCGATCATCCAGCGCACCAAGTCGGAACAAATTCAATTACCGGTCAACAACGCCCCGCTCGGCCTCAGTCCCGACGCAACGTTCACGGAAAGCACTGTGCCCTGTGCCGCGCGCGACCTGCTGCTGTTTTTCACGGACGGGCTGTACAGCAAAGTCACCAGCGACCGCGAAAAAGGCATCGCCGAAGTCGCACGCCTGGCCAACGAATTCCAGAGCGCCGAAGTCACCACGCTGTGTCATCGCATCTTTGATTGTGCCCAACCAGGTTACGACCCGTTGAAAGACGACGCGACGATGGTCGTAATTCGGCGGCAACCGGCAGCGGTGGCGGCAGCGGCGGGGTAACAAAGTCTGAATGGCGACAAGCAAGAGGAGCAACCATGAAGAGACGAAGAGCATGAAGTAGGCAGGAAGCAATGCTGGGAACCTTATTTACCTTCTTCATCTTCTTCGTACCCTTCGTCTCTTCGTGGTTGCTTTTTTCTTGGCGTCTAAAGTTTGGATTGATGAATGCTGATTTTAGGAATTGAAAGCTCCTGCGATGAAACCGCCGCCGCCGTCATCGAAGACGGCACGCGCGTGCGGTCAAACGTCATCTATTCGCAGATCGCCACACATCAACGCTACGGCGGCGTCGTGCCCGAACTTGCCTCGCGCGAGCATCTCGAAAAGATTGATGGTGTCGTCCTCGAAGCGTTGCAACAGGCGGGCGTCACGCACCAAACCATTGACGCCATCGCTGTCACCCAAGGGCCAGGGCTGGTCGGTTCCCTGCTCGTCGGCATCAACTTCGCCAAAGGCGTAGCCTTCGCCGCCGAAAAACCCTTTCTCGGCGTCAACCACATCGAAGGCCACGTCTATTCGGTCGCGTTTGAATATCCGCCCGTCGAATATCCGGCGCTGGCGCTGGTTGTCTCAGGCGGACATACGAATCTGTTCCTGCTGCCCGAACCCGAGCGCTACAAGCTAGTCGCGCGCACCCGCGATGATGCGGCGGGCGAAGCCTTCGATAAAGTCTCAAAACTGATCGGCCTCGGCTACCCCGGCGGCCCGGTGATTGACCGGCTGGCCGCGCGCGGCAACAAACGCGCGATCATCTTTCCGCTGGCCGAGATCAAAGACCAGCCGCTCGACTATTCGTTCAGCGGCTTGAAAACCGCCGTCTTGCGCTACGTGCGCGAGCACGGCATCGAACCGGTCGCCGATCCGTCCAATGCGTCCGCACAAATCCTCGACCTCTGCGCCTCGTTCCAAAACGCCGTCGTGCGCGCACTGGTGCGCAGCGTGCGCAAGGCCGCGCAGATTTATCATCCGCGCACCTTGCTGCTGGCGGGCGGCGTCGCCTGCAACAGCGAACTGCGCGCGGCCATGCGTGGGTTGGCTGAAGAGTCACACGTACCCGCCTACATCCCTTCACCGATATACACCACCGACAACGCGGCGATGATCGCGGCGGCGGCCTATCCGAAGCTGTTGCGCGGCGAACATTCCGGCTGGGAGATGTCGGCGGATGTGAGCATGCGCTTGCCCAATGTGGACGTAGAAGCGGCACGGACGGGCAAGAAGGTACGGTATCGGCTCTAACGAATCGCTACGGACACGCGCGCAGCCATTTATCAACCAACGGCCTCTCGTGCTAAGGTAATGACCCGAAGGCGCAGCAAACGGCGCGTTCACATCCTGAAATCCATACATCACCAATTATGACCAAACGCGAAATCAAAGTTGCACATAGTCCCGATTCGGACGACGCTTTTATGTTTTACGGCCTCGCCACCGACAAGCTCGATACCGGCGAATTGAACTTCACGCACGTGCTCAAAGACATCCAGTCGCTCAATCAGATTGCGATGACGACGCGCGATTTTGACGTGACCGCCGTCTCGTTCCACGCCTACGCCTACATCGCTGAGCATTACGCGCTGTTGCCGCACGGCGCGAGCATCGGCGACGGGTACGGCCCGCTGGTCGTGGCGCGCGAACCGTTCCCGGCCAGCGAACTCAAAAACAAACGCATCGCCATTCCAGGCGAATTGACCAGCGCCTTTCTGGCCTTGCGGCTGCATACGCCGGAATTTGAATACGTGGTCGAACCCTTTGACGGCATCATCGAACTCGTGGCCGAGGGCAAATACGACGCGGGCCTGCTGATTCACGAAGGCCAATTGACCTTTCACGAGCAGGGCCTGGACAAGATCGTAGACCTGGGCGCGTGGTGGCTGAAAGAAACAGGTTTGCCGTTGCCGATGGGCGGCAATGCGATCAAACGCGACCTTGGGCCGGAGTTGCAAAAACAGGTTTCGTACTGGCTGCACCGCTCGATCCAGTTTTCGATGGACAACCGCGAGGACGCGCTCAATTACGCCATGCAATTCGCCCGCGACATGCCCGTCGAGACGGCGGACAAGTTCGTCGCGATGTGGGTCAACAAGAGCACGCTCGGTTACACCGACCGTGACCGGCAAGGTGTGCAGTTGTTGCTCGATGAAGGGTACCGCAAGGGTGTGATTCCACGGCAGGTGACGATTGAGTTCGTAGGCTAGGGCGTCTGCCAAGTGTGGTGGAAGGTTAGTATTTGGCCCGATGCCCAATCCGTTGGAGCGGGAGTTCAAACCACTGCAATGAAAGCCACGCCAGCGACACGCTGAGAGCAAATGCAATTAGAGAAATGGCTGCATCTTTCAGCCGGTACACAGCAGGTGGCTCTTTGCGCACCCAGTAATAGACCAGCCCGATCACTGCCTGGTGCACCATGTACAACCCATAAGAGATTGCACCAAACCAGCGCAAGACCGAACTTTGCAAAACTGCCCGAAACCAGCCTTGATTGAGTAATGCGAGTAGTAACGCCAGCACATAAAATGCCGCCAACCAAAGAGGCGTAAGCGGACCAAGAAGCGGCTCTACTGACAAATACACGGTCCCAAGCCCAAGTATTAATGCGACCACCATCAGTCCAAGTTGGCGCTGCTGGTAAATTTCAAGAAAGCCTGGCTGCCGAATCAACAGCGCCAGCAGTACCCCGCTCATCAACGCATCGCCGCGCCACGGAGTAAGCACAAGCGCGTGAAAGCCTGGCCAGAGCCAGCGCAGCAAGGGCGCGGCAGCGATGAGCGCAACCACAATCGCCATTAGTGCGCGGCGCGGCAGCCAGTAAACCAACAAGGGCACGGCGAAATAGAACTGTTCCTCAACCGCAAGCGACCAGGTGATGCCCAGCCAGTTCGCGCCGTGCGTTTCGCGCAAGGACATGGCGATGTTTTGTGTGAATGTGGCGTAACTCCAGAGCGGCATGGGGCGCGCAAAAAGCCAATCGGATGCAATTACCGCTTGGAAAATAGGGAAAAGCGCGAGCAAGAGGAAATATAGTGGGAAGATGCGAAAGATACGACGCGTGTAAAACGCGCGAAAGTAGCGTTCAGAGTCCCGGTTATCTAAAAGGATCCCGCCAATCAGAAAGCCACTCAACACAAAGAAAAGATCCACGCCACTCTGACTGAAAAATAACAGGCGAATGCTGTAGGCCGGTAAGATCGTGACTTGGCAGACAACATAATGCCAAACGACCACCATCAGCACGGCGATGCCGCGCAGACCGTCAAGTTGGGGGATTCGTTGCTGAGACATGGCCGCGAATGCTACGCACACCTTTTTTATTTGGCAAGCCTCTGCGGGCGGTTGGCAGCGTTGAAAAGAAAAAGCTCTTTCCAATCTGTTGCGTTGGCGCGCCTCCATAAGTAACGACGCCCGTGCTTCCGATTTTCATAACGAAAAGGCTGGCAAAGTTTGCTACTGCAACTTTGCCAGCCTTTTTTTGCCTGACAACGTTTCACTAAACGTAATTGATTAGTGGGTGCCGCGCCCGCCAGAGAGTTAGCAGATCGCCCGCCGTGACGGAGAATCAAAATCAAACAACTAAGTTAACCTAACTTGCCAAATAAATGCCTTGCTCAAGGCAAATGCAATGACGAACAAGGTCGCCTTGAGCGGGCAGCCTGACGTGGTGACAGCGTGAATCCGTTGCGGAAACCAACTGGTGATTTCGCTGAACACGGTTTCAACCGGAGGCCGGGTCCTTTGTCTGCACAGGAATTCAGAAAGCGTGTCACGGCGTACCGAATTGCCATTGCCGGCCACGGCAAAGCGGAGGCCATCGGCCGCCCACGCGTCGTCTTCGGTCTGGTAATCGGTGTAGCCCGCCTCCTTAAAGACTTAGCTCGCTGATGGCAAAGCGCAGGGTAGTACGTCTATCCTGCGCACATCATTCGCGTGACCGGGCAGAAACACTAACTCGACGGGACGCCCGCCGCTGTGATGAGCAACTTGCCCATTGCGGTAACCGTACTCCCTCTGCGGGCTGCCCGCCGCGCCACTCGCTGCATATTCGGCCAGTAACTCACCGCCCAAACCGTAGACCTGCCATGTCTCGATGCCGTTGACCACCCGCCGCACGCGCTTGCCATCGCCATCGTAAAAATAGCCGCCATAGACGATGGTCAAGGCATCGTTCAGCACCTTCTTCAGCCGGTTCTCAGCGTCGTAGCTGAAACGCGCTGGGCCGTTGCTGGGCGTGAATGTATCGCGCGTCTGATTGCCCGCCGCGTCATATTCCAGCGCGCCGCTCTGCCCGACGGGTACGCCCAGCCGGTTATTGGTTGTGGAGGCCGCATAGACCAGATTTGCGTCATTCGTTTCCACGCTACCTGAATCTGGTCAAGGAACCGGAAATCGTCCGCCCCGAGCAGGCTTGGGTAGCCGACATCACTTACGTTCGACTGGGGGACGGCAGCTTCGTTTACCTGGCGATCTTGATGGATGGTTTCACGCGCATCATTCGCGGCTGGGCGCTCTCGCCTGGGCTGGGCGTCGAACTAACGCGCGCCGCACGCGCACTGTGCAACGCACGACCGGAAATCCATCACTCGGATCAAGGCGTGCAATCCGCCGCCACTGATTACGTGGCCGCGCTCAAAAAACGCAACGTGGCAATCAGTATGGCCGCTGTCGGCCACGCGGAAGAAAACGGCTTCGCCGAACGGGTCATCCGAACCATCAAAGCGGAAGAAGTAGCTTTGAACGAATACCCCGATCTGCTGTCAGCGCAGCTTCACCTGAGGCGATTCATTGACGACGTCTACCATAC
>JACPYM010000124.1:0-25542 GCA_016196035.1 Acidobacteriota bacterium
GGAACGCTTGCTCGCCCTGCAAAAACAGGATGAGGTCAGGGCCTCCGAATTGGTCGCCCGGCGCAAGCAACTGCTGGAAGTCGGCGTGATCGCCAAGCGTGAGGTCGAAGAGGGCGAAGTAATTTTGCAGGAAGCCAAAAAGAAAACCGCTGAGACCGAACAGCGCATGAATGAAGTCGAGCAACTGGTCGCCGAGGTTGCGGCTGCCGAACAACTCGCCAACCAGCCCGTCGAACAGGAGCCTGTCAATACGACGCAGCACAGAGTCATGTTAGTGCGCTACATTGGCCGTAATGTCTGGGCGCTCAATGAAACCTACGCCAAAGCCGAGGCGTTTTTCCGCGCGCGCTATGGCCGGTCGTTGCCGGTCAGCGCCTTTGGGCAAACCGAAACCCATAACCGGCTCGGCTTCGATCATACCAACGCGCTGGATGTCGCCGTGCATCCCGATACGCCGGAAGGGCTGGCGTTGCAGGCTTACCTGAAAGCGGAAGGCATTTCCTTCATCGCCATTCGCGGCGCGATTGCCGGTTCAGCCACGGGGGCGCACATTCACATCGGCGCGCCATCAAAACGGATTGGGCTGTAGGATTAGTCCCATGGCAAAAGAGCATGGAGTTCAGGCTTTAGCCTGTTTTGGAGATCTTCAAAACAGGCTAAAGCCTGAACTCCATGCTCTTTTGCCAATCTCTACTTCAGCACGCCAACTTTCAACTGCGAGCTCAGCTTGCCATAGCGATACAAGCGATGCGTCGCCTGCTGAAAATCCGCCTCGGTCGCGCGGTAAATATCCACGAACTTTTGCGGATTGCGGTCTACCAACGGGAACCAGGAACTTTGCACCTGCACCATCAGCCTATGCCCGGCTTTGAAAGTGTGGTGAACGTCCTGCGTGTTGAACTTCACTTCTGCCGGTTTGCCTGCCACAAAGGGTTCAGGTTTGCTGAAACTGTTGCGGTACTTGCCGCGCATCACTTCGGCCCGCACGAGCATTTGGAAGCCGCCCATTTTGACTTGGCTGCCAAGAGGGGAATTGTTCGGCGCGTCATCGGGGTAAACATCAATCACCTTAACAATGAAATCGGCATCCGTTCCGGTGGTCGAAACAAACAAATCCGCCGTGAGCGGCCCGGCCAGCGTGAGGTCTGTCGTCAGCGCCTCGGTTTGATAAACGAGCACGTCGGGGCGATTGGCGGTGAAGCGTTGGTCTTCGATCATGTACCCGGCATTGCGGGTGTTGCTGACCGTGGCCGTGTAGGGCACGGGCCGTTGCGGATCGCTCTGGTATTCGTCAAAGGCTTCTTTGGTTTCCGCCGGGGCGGTGAAGGCGAGCTTGCCGTTGGCCTGGAAATAGAGCGCTTGGATTTGCGCTTCTGCTGGCGGCCATTGCTTGAAACTCTTCCACTCATTCGCGCCGGTGCGGAAGGCCCAAACGTCGGCCTGTTCCGGCTGGCCTTTGTCCTTTAAGTTCGCGTTGAAAAACTTCAACTCGTGTGCGCGGAACCACTCGCCGGTCTTGGCTTCAAAACGGATGCTCCCCAGCGCGTCGCCCGGCCCGCGTCCCCAGCCGCCGTGTGACCAGGGGCCCATCACCAGCGTGTTTTGCGCGCCGGGATTGTTCTTTTCGATGGCGGCGTAAACGTGCAGCGGGCCGTAAAGGTCTTCGGCGTCAAACCAGCCACCGACGGTCATCACCGCAGGCTTGACGTTTTTCAGGTGCGGCAGCGGCGTGCGCGCCTGCCAGAATCCGTCGTAGTTGGGATGACTGAAAACATCGTTCCAATACTTGTTCTGGTCTTTCAGATACTGCGCTTTCAGCTTGGCCAGCGTGCCGTGGTTGAGGAAGAACTCATAGCCGTCGGGCACACCAAGGTTGAAATTCTTGAACTGATTCGGCGTCGGCGCCGGGCGCGGTAGGCCAAAGAACATAATGAAGTCGAAAGATTCAAACTGAAAGAACGCGCCATTATGATGATCGTCATCGCCCAACCAGACATCAGTCACAGGCGCTTGCGGCGAAACGGCCTTAATCGCCGGATGATCGGCCAGGATCGCCATCGTCGCGTAAAAGCCCGGATACGAGATGCCGTAAAAGCCCGCGCGCCCGTTGTTGTTCGGGATGTTTTTGACCAGCCAATCCACCGTGTCGTAGGTGTCGCTGGCTTCGTCAATGTCGGTCTTGGCTTTTTTCTTCGAGAGGTGCGGCCGCACGTCTTCAAACTCGCCTTCGGACATGAAGGTGCCGCGCACGTCCTGGTAAACGAAGATGTAGCCCTCTGGCATATAGGCGGCGGACGGGCCAATTGCGCCACGATACGCATCCGGCCCATAAGGCCCGGCACCGTAGGGCGTGCGTTGAATTAAGAACGGGTATTTTTGCGTGGCGTCTTTGGGCGCATAAACGACCGTGAAGAGTTTCTTGCCATCGCGCATCTGAATCTGATGCTCTGACTTGACGTAATTCGCTTTGACATCGAAGGCGGCATTCTGTGCGCGTGACGATGGCAGCAACGGGCTGAGACTGAGCGCCAACAAGCCTGCGCACAGGGCCAGCGCGAGCAATCGTGATAGTTTGATCATCCAATTCTTCTCCTCAAATAAATTCGGTCAGGCAAACGGCGGGCATTATAGCTTGCGGGAATGGCATGTACAGCAGCCGTGAAAACGCAGGTGTGCGTCAAAGTTTTGCGCAAGGCAGGCCGAGGCATCCATTGCCTCTGCCTGTAAACTGTGACGGACACCCTGAAAACGCTGGTTCATTGCTGCTGATTTCAGGCAGTGTTACCCTCGCCGGGTTAGGAACTCCCCCAACCACGACGAAAAAGGCAAAGCAAGCACACGAATTTTGGCGGGTTTCGCCGCCCTATGGTATGTTGCGCCGCTCAAGTAGTATTTTTGAAGCCGCCACGCGCGGCCCCATCCGTGCGCCGCAGTAACGCGCGCTTGATTGTTGAATCTTGGCGAACCGTTTTGGCGTATGGCGACGGTAGATTCGAGTTGACACGCAACGTAAGTCAGCCGGAGGAAAAGCATGAACACCCGTACTTGCAAAGCAACAAACCAGACTTCAATTGACGCTGGTTTCTTCAGCGCGACAGGCATGGTCTCAGCGCCTCATCCATAAGCTCCACTAAACGAAATAACCTAGCGCGCAATAAGCAGATGACCTAATCTTGCGCTTGTGCGTTGCCCGATGTGTGACCCGCAGTGATCGCTGCCATTCACCCCCCGAAGGAGAATCTATGAGAATCGGTCGTGTGCAATTAGGCCCAGGGGCCATCATTCTGGTTGTGCTCTTGATGCTCGGACTCGTTTACACCGGGCTGAAACAACTCGGCGTGCTCGACAAACTCAATCCAACCACATCTGAAAAAAGCTCAGCCGTGGTGCCCGACAAACGCGAGAAACTGGAAGAAATCTCGACCGCGTCGTTGCCGCCCTCCGCCGTCAAAGCGCCTGTGCGCACCAGCGACAACCCCGAAGTCACTATCGGTCTTTGGACGTGGCAGACCGAGAGCGGCATCATTGATGCGGTGGGCGGCCCCGGCAAATCGGGCGATCATCCCGACAGTTGTTTGAGTCAGGCGGGCATCACCAATACGCGGCTGGTCGTGCAAAACGACACCTCCGAACAGATCAAGGCGCTAGCCGCCGGGCAGATGCAACTGGTCACGACGACGGGCGATCAAGCCGCCGTGGACATCGCGGGCGCCAACAAATTGCTGCGCGGCAACAAAGCCAAAGTTGTTTGGTCGAGCGGGTATTCATTTGGCGAGGATTGCCTGATTGGCCCCGAATCGTGGAAGCGCGACCCGCAATTGTCGCGCGGTTCGGTCGTTGTGACCGCCGTGCCTTATTGCGATTGGAACGTGACGGTCAATTGGGCGGCTGACAACCAGATTCCGGTCAACCCCGACGAGCAGGTCTATGACCCTGAGGCGATCAACTTCGTCAACGCGACCGATCACATCGAAGCCGCGCAGAAATACGTTCAAAACGCCAAGGTCAGTTTGCGCAACCGCGCCACGGGCAAGAGCGAAGAGCACGCGATTGACGCCGTGGCGACGTGGACGCCGGGCGACGTGATGGCCGTCAAAGATCGCGCGACCGTCAATTACAAAGGCAAGACCGAGAAGGTGCAGAAGATCGTTTCGACCAAAGAGTACAGCTACATGATGCCGCACATCCTGTTCGGCAATGAGGACTGGCTGAATCAGCACCGCGATTACGTCAAGACCGTGCTGCGTTGCGTGGCGCGCTCGAACGAACGGATCAAGACGGACGAAGCCTATATGCGCGACCGCGTCTCGGCCCTCAACGCGCTGACCTTCAATATGGAAGGCAAAGGCCCGGCCTTCTGGAACAAGTATTTTAACGGCGTCGTCGAAGACGGCGTGCCGCTCGGTGGTTCACGCGTCAACAACATCGCCGAGGTGCGCCATCTGTTTGGCCTGGCGAACAATCAACCGGTCGGGCGCAGCATCTTCGGCATCACCTACACCGACCACGGCAAACGCTTGCAGAAGCTGTTGCCGGAACGCTTGCCGACGATTGTGCCGGTGGAACAAGTGGTGGATTTGAGCTTTATCAAAGAGATCACCGACGAACAGAGCGCCGCGCCCGTCTATCAAGCCAAGTTCGAAGGCCCGCAAAGCGGCGGCACCGTCGTCAAAGCGAATTATCAAATCAGCTTCGACAGCGGTTCGGCGAAACTCAAACCATCGGAGGTGCAAACGCTGCAAGAGATTCGCAGCCTGTTGATTCGCGCCTCCGACACCAAAGTTTCGCTGGAAGGCCACACTGACAACGTCGGCGACGCGGGAACCAACTTGCGGCTGTCACAAGAACGAGCTAAGTCGGTTTGGCAATGGCTGAAGGGTTCCGACCCAAGCGGCATCAACATTAATGAAAAGCGGCTCGAAGGCATCGAAGGTTATGGGCCATATCGCCCGTTGCCGAATAACCAGAACCGCGACGACAAAGAGAAAGCCGCGAACCGGCGCGTGGTGATTGTGTTGAAGTAAATGAAGCCTGTGCGTAATTCATAAAGCGCGCACTCCCTGGGTACGCACCGCTTCCAGCGTGCAGTCTCGGCGGTAGACGGTTACCTGCCGGAAGGAAGGTCGTAATCGCCGAGACTGCACGCTGGAAGCGGTGCGTACCCAGGGCGCGTTACTGGCCTTGATTTCAAAGGACCTTTATTCGTACAGGCTTCAAGTAAATGCAGGCTGGGAGCGACCAGCGTCGCTCCCACACCCTCAACCTGATTGAGTATTTATGGAAAACGTAACGGCAAAACCAGTGCGAGTTGAGGCCCCAAATTCATTCGGCGAAATCGTGCGCGTTTACGGCAACGTGGGCGCGTTCGTGCGCTCGAACCTGATGCTGGTTTGGATTGCGCTGGTCGTCTTGCTTTGGTTTCTCAATCCGATCAAGGCGTTGCCGAACCCCGGCGAAGTGGTGCAGGCGTTCAAACATATGTGGAACGCCAGCGGGAGTTCGGGGCTGGTTTACAACGTGTATGTGACCTTGAAGCTGAATGTCGTGGGGTTGTTTTACTCGTCTATCATCTCGCTGCTGGTTGCGTACCTGAGCGTCATTCCGCTGTTTCAGCCGTTCAACAAGCTGGTGCAATGGCTGCGCTACATTCCCATCGTGGGCTTCAACCTGGTTTTTCTGACGCTGTTCACGATTGGCTGGCCGATGAAGGTGGCGATGCTGACGACCGGGATGACCTTCTTTCTGGTGACCAGCATGACTGGTGTGGTCGCAGCGATTCCGCGCATGCGTTACGAGTTGGCCAAGGTGCTGGGCTACAACGATTGGCAGGTCTTTCATAGCGTGGTGATGCGCCCGACCCTGCCCCAGATGATCGAGATGATCGCGCAAAACGCGGCCATCGGCTGGGTGATGATCACGGCGATTGAGACGTATAACCGCACCGAAGGCGGCATCGGCAGTCAGATTTACGCGTACTCTTCGACCAACCAATTGGCAGAGGTTTACGCCTACTTGCTGATCATCGGCGTGATTGCTGTGTTGGAAGATTGGTTTTTTGTGTTGCTGAAACGCGTGCTGTTCCCGCACAGTTTGCTGGCCGAGCGAGCCTGAGAGAAGACGAGATTATGAGCGATCACTCAACCATTGCCGGGCCGCTCGCTGGCCCGGCCAAAATGCTGGAAAATTTATTGCTGGTTGAACACGTCAGCAAAGAGTTTCCCATGAATGACGGTACAACCTTCGCCGCGCTGCGCGACTTCACGCTCACGATTCAAAACATCGAGGCCAAGCCGCAGATCGTCAGCTTGCTGGGGCCGTCAGGCGCGGGCAAAACGACGGCACTGCGCATCATTGCGGCGCTCGACCGTCCGACCAGCGGGCAGGTGTTGATCACGAATGGCGACGGCCAGGCCATGCGTCCGGTGCAGGTCGGCGATGTGGGCGTGGTCTTTCAGCGCTATCCGCTTTTTGACGATTTGAATGTGCTCAACAACCTGATCGAACCGGCGGTGCGCTCCGGGCAGTCGAGTGAAGCTGCGAAGTCAAAAGCCTTGCGCTATCTGGATGAATTCGGGATGGTCAAACAGGGACTGGCGTGGCCGTTGCAACTTTCCGGCGGGCAGCGGCAGCGCGTTGCGATCATGCAGCAATTGATGCTGGAGCGGCACTTCATCATTCTGGATGAACCGTTCTCAGGCCTCGATCCAGTCAACATCATCAACGTCATTAACATGATTGGCCGCATCGCCCACGAACACACGCTGAATACGTTCATCATCATCACGCACGATGTGACTTCGGCGCTGGCGATTTCCGACCACGTTTACTTGCTGGGGCGCGAACGCAATGCCCAGGGTGAATTGCTGCCCGGTTCGCGCGTGATGAAAGAGTATGATTTGATCGCCGAAGGGCTGGCCTATCGCCCCGACATCGAAGATTTGCCGCGCTTCGCCGAGTTGCGCAAAGAAATCAAGCTGGTTGAATTCCCGAAACTGTGAAGGAAGTAGACAGTAGTCAGTAGACAGTAGTCAGCATCTGTAAACCCTGAACTCTTGCTGACCCATCGTTACTCACTTCTACCGACTACTGACTACTGACTACTGACTACTTTTCTTATGGCTGACGAAGAGATCAATTACACCAAAGAAGTATTGGCCCACGACTGGAACCTCGGCTTTATCGGCGTGATGGCCTTTCTGATGCTCGTGGTCAATTTCTGGGGCTTTCTGCCGTTGCTGCTGGCGGGCGAAATCGGCGCGTTGTTTCTGGCGCAGCATCCGCGTGTGCAACGCATCATTCGCGCGCGTTTGAACAAAGATCAGTTGCTGGAAATGGTGAGCGCCGAAGATCAGATCGTCAATGCCTTGCCGCCAGGGTATCAGGATGATTTTCGCTCCTTGCGCAATCTGTGCGAAGAGATTGAACGGCGCGCGGGCGAGTTGGGCGAGGGCGGCACAACCGCCCTGCTGGCGGGCATCGTGAATAAGCTGGCGGCCTTTCGCTTCGATTATGCGCGGATGCTCAGAGCGCACCACCTGCTGTCGCAGCGCAATTACCAGAATATCGAAACGCAATTGAGCCGCGATATTACGCAAGCCGAACAGGCCGTGGGCCGCGAACAGTCAGCGCAAGTACGCCACGCGTTGGCGCAAAACCTGCACGTCTTGCAACAACGGCTGGGCCGCGTGCGCAAGCTAGGCGAATTGGTGCGGCTGCTCGAAGCACGCTTGCAGGTGATTCGCAATTCATTGCGGCTGGTGCAGGATGAGGTTTACACCTTCACCGATGTGGCGAGCATTTCCGGCTTGGTGGATAGCCTGTTGACCAACTTGAGCATTAGCGACGAATTCCGTTCAACCTACGAGGACGTGTTGAATGCCGAAGCGGGCGTCGTCAATTTGCCGGGACTGGAATTGCCCGCCTTTGGCGACGGCGTCGCGTCAATGCCACAAGAGGAACCGCATGCGGAATCGGACGTCACGCCGCCGCCCCGGCCACGCCAGCGTGCGGGCCGCGTCCGGTAACGGAAATTTGCAATCAGCACTTCAAATTCTGGAAGAGGAACCGTTATGCCTAACCCGAAACAATCGTCAGGCCCGCGCAGTTCAGAGGACATTCTGCGCGAGATGGAAGAGATGGCCGACAGCGTGGGCGCTGTGTCGGATGCTCCCGCTGCGGGCAAATCCGGCGGCGGGTTCAAATCGCTGCTCGACTTTTTCATCAAGATTGAGCCTGATGCCGCCGCGCCCAGTGCCGCACCCGCCCGGCCAATGGCTATGCCAATGACGCCGGGAGCAAACGCGCCACATACCGGTGGCCGCGTCGCCGATCTGGTCGCGGGCGAACCCAAGCCGAAATTCAAAGCCCCCGCCGCTGGTGGGAATCTGGCCGAACAGCCCTTGGAAGCGATCTATAGAGACGCGGGCTTGGGCGATTCGCCGTGCAGTGTGGATGAATTGGCGAAATTGCTGGAGAACCCCGCCCTCGCCAATCAGCCGCTCAACGTCAAAGTCATCGCGGTCAATCTGGCGTTATCCGCCAAAGGCGTCAGCCACGAAGTCCCGATTGCCGATGCCGTGCGTCGTGATCGCGCGCTGGATGCGTTCCAGGCGATGCTGGATGAACGCGCCCGCGCCACCGAGCAGCGCAACAGCGCGCAGGTGCGGCAAATTGCCCAAGAGGTCGAAGAGTTTTTGAAACGCAAGCAGGCCGAGATGGACGCGCTGCGCACAGAGATCAGCGAGGTCAAACGGCAGGCGCTGGAATTTTCGGTGCGCCGCGAGACCGAAGAGCAACGGCTGGCCAATTTGATCAGCCCCTTTCTGGAAGGGCAGACGAATCCGGTCACGATTGGCAACGCGCCAATGGCTAATCCGCCAGCGCCCAAGCCGGCGGATGCGAAATCCACGCAACCTTTGCCTGGCGGCAGACCGACAAAATAGCGCCTATGACGGACAGCAATATCACCGACATCAGTGAAAGATTGCGGGCGCGGCGGTTGCCCACGGCCAACATTCGCGCCGAAGATTTGGTGGCCGAGATTGAAAGGCTGATGGGCGACCAGTTGATTACCATCTTTTACCGCGATGCAATTCGCCCCTTGCGCACGCGCAGTTATGCTTTGAATGCGCCCAGCAAGACGGTGCCAGTTGAAATCCTGCACACCTTGCTTGGCATCGAATTGAAAATCGGCAAACGGCGCTTATTGTGCCCCGATCTGGCGACGGCGCGCTATTTGGCGGTCTTTGCCAAGCTGGGTGTCGGCGAGGTCGCCGTGCCCTATGACATCACGCAAATTTCGCGGCTGGCCGATGCGCTGGAATCCTCTTGGTTCCGCATGTTGACGCTGACCGAACATTTGACCGTTGAACGCAGCAGCCGGTTGCGCTCACGTGTGTTTGCGTTGCTGGTCGCCGGGCAGCGGCAACAAGTGCTTGCACTGGGCGCTGGGCCGGCGATTCCGCAGTTCATTCAAACGACCAAACAGCGCGGGCAGCGTGGTTGATAAAGGTTGAGCGCTTCAACCTAAACTTGGAATTTGGAATTGGAAAGGGAAGGTGCAGGTGTATGAAACGTCTTTGGGTTTTCGCAATTCTCATGGTTGGCGCTGGGCTGGCCGTCTTCTTGAATCTGGGTCTGAGCCAAGTGGCTGCGCAACGCCGGCAAGCGCCGCCCGCCGCTAGGACAACGACTCCGCCCACGCCCACGCCGCAGCCCTCCACGGCAGGCATTCCGATTTATGAGTCGTCGGCTTCCTCCTCCCATTCTTCATCGAGCACAAAATCCACCGCGCCAACCAAACCTGTCAACGGACAGCGGCGGCAGCTCTCGCCGCTCGACCAGTTGCGGGTGGGCGGCTTTAACCTGGTGGCGCTCGACGGCACGGAAGTCCCGATTGAGAAATTGCTGATGGCGGGCCATCCGACCTTGATCCAATTTTGGCAGACGCGCTGCGAACAGAGCCATGCGCAGATTGCCTATATGAATGATGTGGCGGAACGGTATCGCCAACGCGGCCTGGTCATGTTGGCGTTGACGATTGATAACCCGCTGCAACGCCGTGAAGTCGGTGCCTTTGTGCGTCAGGAGCGCATGAACTACCCAGTCTATTTTGCGCCGTCCAACCTTTACCGGTTGATGAGCGGCGGCGCGACCGGGACGCCGCAAACCTACATTTTCAGCCGCGAAGGCCGCATCGCCAGCCGCTTGATTGGCTGGGAGCCAAAGCGCTGGCGTCCGGCGCTGGAAGCTGCCCTGGAAGCAACGTATTAAAGCGGGAGTGCGAATTGGGTTGTTGCTGCTGCGCCCGAGGCGTTGGTTGCCAGCCTGTTTGGCGGCACGCTATGATGCGTGCGGTTGCGAATCTGCAACCAACGAGATCAACATAAAGGCACATGCTTACTATGCAGCATTTCCATTTTTCCGCGCGCTCCTATGCCCTTTCGATTTTGATTTTGGCCAACGTCCTCGGACAGCTTGGCTGCCAGCAATCAAGTGCGCCCCCTGCGCCAGTCAACCAACCATTGGCGGTTGCGGAACCCAGCCCTTCACCAACGGCAACCGCACCAAGCCCCGCGCCCGAAGCGGTGTCTGTCCCGGCAATCACTCCCGCAAGCGTGGCCGTGCCCGCTGCGGCGCCTGCGCCTGCGGTAGCGAACCCAACCAAAGTAACCGACCTAACCCAAGGCAAAGATTTCGACCTGTCCATGCTGGATTCCTCAAAGGTCAAGCTGTCGAAACTGTTGGGGCGGCGCAAGGTGCTGGTGATTAACTTCTGGGCGACATGGTGTGGCCCCTGCCGCCGCGAAATCCCTGATCTGGTCGCTTTGCAGAAGACCTATCAGAGTAACAAAGATGTTGAAATCATCGGCCTGACCGTGGAAGACCCGGTGCAAGCCCGCGAGGTCGTCAAAGAGTTTTCAAAGCAGTTTGAGATCAACTACAAGCTAGGGTTTTCTCCCACGCCGATGTTTATGGCCTTCAATGGCACTGATCCGCGCGGGCCGATTCCACAGACCTTCATCATCGGCAAAAACGGTCAATTGTTGGAGCACATCAAAGGCATGCGCCCCGCGTTTAAGGAATACATTCAACAAGCGGTTGACCTGGCGTTGCGGACGTAGACGAGATGCTGTGACCCTGGTTGATCAGCCAAAGGCCTTTGGTGGATGTTTTGAGGACTTCGCAAAAGCCCTGTTGGTTGCTCTGGCCCAAGTGCAGAGCCGTTCGCATACGCCTCAGTCGTATGTTATAACCGCGCTTCAAATCGAGCCGAGTGTTTTGCACTTACCGCCCCGCCTGAAAATCCAAACTGGAAAAATTCCGGAAAACGAATTGGAGGCAATTATTTTTATGCGTAAATCGCACCGCACATTACTTTCCTTTTTAGGCGCCGCCTTGCTCGCCGCGTGTTGCGGCGGGGTCGCAGCCGTCAATGCCTGGCAACAAAAGCAGCAGGAAACCAAACCCAAACCTACGCCCGCCACGACTGAAGACGAACCCGTAGCCATCACCAAGAAAACACCTACGCCCGAAGCCGTGCCCACGCCGCGCGTGCCCGGCCCGGATGAGTTCAGCAACTTCCGTTATCCGGTCATCAACAGCAAAGGCGAGATCGCTTTCATCGGGTTGTTTACCGCGCCCGGCACGCCACAGGGTTACGGGCAAGCTGTTTTCCAGCGCAGTGCCGAAGGTGTCTGGAAGTTTACGCGCGAGGGCGAAAAGATCACCAACCTGGCCGATGAACTTACGGGGATCACCAATCTGGCCATCAACGAGGCCGGTGAATTGACCTTTGTCGGCACTCTGGCGGGCAAAGCTCCTTTGCCGCAGGTTTCGTCTTCGCTGGACGTGGCGCAGTATGTGGGGCGGGGCCAAGGGCTGTTTTACAAAACGGCGGCGGGCTTGAAAATGCTGCTGCGACTGGGCGAAGAGGTGCCGAATATGCCGTCGTTTTTCAGCGGCATCGCCAATTCCTCTTCGAATACCAAAGGCGTCACCGCCTTCATCGGCACCTATACAGACCCGGATGGAAAGGGATTGTTTATTCACGAGCAGGGCAAACTCAATTTGATTGCCCGCAGCGGACAGAAGATCGGCAATGGCGAAGAAGGCGTCTTCTCTGAGCATTACTATCCGTCGCATATCAATGAACGCGGCGAAATCGCCTGGTTCTCGCGCGTCGGCAGTGGCGGCGGCATCTTTGTACTGCGGCCCAAAGGCATCGAATTGATTGCGTTTCAGGGCCGGCCCACGGCGGTCAAAGAGGCTAACTACATCGGGTTCGGCCAACGCGCGCCGGACATCAATGACAACGGCGATGTGGTGTTCTCAGCCTTCTTCGACGGCCCGAACAATGGGCGCGGGCTGTTTTTGAAAAAAGCCAATGGCCCCGTCGAAATGATTTATCGCAGCGGCGAGACGATTCCGGGGACGAATTACAACTTCTTCGATTTCTCATCGCCGATGATCAACAACCGCGGCGAGATCGCCTTTGTCGGCCAATTTCCGGGTCGTTCACGCGGCTTGTTTATCAAGACGGCCAAAGGGTTGGAAACCGTGACGCTGACCGATCAAAAACTGCCGGGCGGGCGACCGGACGAAATCTTCAACAACTTTGTGCAGATGTCATTCAATGACAGATCCCAACTGGTGTTTTACGGCCAGTATCGCAACGCCGAGGTAGGCGTCTTCATCAAGGATGAAAAAGGGTTGCGCGCACTGGCCCGGCGCGGCGATAAGATGCCGCCGCTGAAATGAGTGCGTTGGCAAGCCCGTTCTCATTCAAATGCTAAGCAAGGCTGAGCGCTTAAAAAAGCGCTCAGCCTTTTCTTCTGTGTTGCCTGGTTGAACTCGCAATTTCTCAATTGCCTTCGCGTTGTTATAATCCCGCGCCGCTGGCAACCCCACCAATAAATGATCCGCACTATGCGTGCGTTTGAGGAGCGACTCGTTGATGAGTGTTGAACAAACTCAGGTGTTATTAGTCGAAGACGATCCGTCGGCGGCGGAAATCATCATCGCGCTCATTGCTGATGTGGATGATGTTTTTCGTGTTGAGTGGTGCGACACGCTGGAAGCAGGCTTGGCGCGGCTGGCACGAGGGGGAATTGATCTGGTGCTGCTGGATTTCGGCTTGCCCGACAGCCAGGGGCTGGAAACCTTTTTGCGGGTGTATCGTCAGGCCCCGCAACTCGCCATCGTCCCGCTTACCGCCACGGGCGATGAAGAATTGGCGTTGCGCGCCATCAAGCTGGGCGCGGAAGATTATCTGTTCAAAGCCGGCATCAGCAAACAACTGTTGGTGCGCGCCATGCGCTACGCCGTGGCGCGCAAACGTGTCGAAGAGGAATTGCGGCGCGCCCACGCCGACCTGGAACGCCGCGTCGAAGAGCGCACCGCCGAGTTGCGGTTGCTGTCCCAGCGGTTGGTGCAGGTGCAGGAAGCCGAGCGCCGCAACATCGCGCATGAATTGCACGATGAAGTCGGGCAGGTATTGACTGGCTTGAAACTGATCTTGGAAATGTCTTCGCGGCTGCCCGCCGAAGCTGCCAAGGCGCAACTGCCCGACGCCCAGGCGCTGGTCAACGACCTGATGAACAAGGTGCGCAACCTCTCGCTTGATTTGCGCCCGCCGATGCTCGACGACCTGGGGTTGTTGCACGCCTTGCTTTGGCATTTCGACCGTTACACCACACAGACCGGCATCCGTGTGCACTTCGTTCATCCGGGCTTGGCGGCGGGCCAGCGCTTCCCACCAGAATTGGAAATCGCCGCCTATCGCATTGTGCAAGAGGCGCTGACCAACGTGGCGCGCTATGCCCAGGTCCATGAAGTTGAAGTGCGCGTGTCCGCCGATGCCGAAGGGCTGGATGTCGAAGTCAAAGATCGCGGCAAAGGGTTTGATGTCGAAGCCAAGCTGGCCGCCGCGAGTTCAATCGGACTGGCGGGTATGCGCGAACGCGCGCGCTTGCTCGGCGGCAAATTTTCCGTTGTTTCCAAATTGGGAGCGGGGACTACGGTGACCGCCGAATTGCCCTTGAGCGATGCTGACGCAGCGGCCTCCCGCACAAGCCAACACTAGAGGAATGAAAAAACAATGCCGACGATTGTGTTAGCCGATGATCACCATATTGTGCGCCAGGGCCTGCGCGCCCTACTCGAAAGCGAGCCTAACTTCCGCCTGGTGGGCGAAACCGGCGATGGCCTGGAAGCCGTGCGCATGGTCGAGAAGTTGCAACCGCAAGTGCTGATCACCGACGTCATGATGCCGGGGTTGAACGGCCTGGAAGTCACGCGCCAGGTACACAAGGCCGCGCCGCAGACGCGCATCATCATCCTTTCGATGCACGCCAACGACGCCTATGTGGTCGAAGCGTTGAAGAATGGCGCGGTCGGTTACGTGCTCAAAGATTCGCAAGCCTCTGATCTGGTGCAAGCCGTCAAAGAAGTCGCGGCGGGCCGCCGCTATCTGAGTCCGCCACTGTCTGAACGCGAGATTGAACTCTACGTCAAGAAAGTCGAACACGCGCCCGATGACCCCTATGAATCGCTGACCAGCCGCGAACGCGAAGTGTTGCAGATGGTTGCCGAAGGCCGCACGAGCGCCGAAATTGCCGACCGGCTTTTCATCAGCCCGCGCACCGCCGAAGGGCATCGCGCCAACGTGCTGCGCAAACTCGGCCTGCAAAACCACACTGATCTGGTGCGCTTCGCCCTGAAGCGCGGCATCTTGCCGATGGATTGACCTGTCCAGCTTCGGCGCGCGACTGCACCGGCATTCTCAACCGCGCCTCAAATGAACCCAGGCAAAACTTTGACAATTCCCCGGCCTTGCCTATACTGCACGCGTTCAGCAACCAAACGATTTTCAGCAGCTACCTGGTCAAGGTCGTCGGCCCCAACGGTGCAGGCAGGAAAGATTTCAGCGCCACCTCTCATATCCAAGCGTAGCTTGAAATGATTTTTCATGTGCTCTGTGGTTGGCTTGGCAAACGCGTGTTTTGCCGGTCTGCCGCAAAGCGTGGTCTATATAGGCCAAGGCAGGTACTCATGCTTAATGTATGTCTCTTCGGCAAGCTCAGTGTATGCCGGGATGCCAAGCCACTGGCGAGTTTTGAGGCCGGGAAGTTACAGGAACTTTTCGGTTATTTGTTGTTGCATCGGCATGCGCCCCAGCCGCGCGAAACACTGGCGGAATTGTTTTGGCCCGCGCAGCCAGCGGCGCATGCACGCAAACATCTACGCCAGGCCCTCTGGCATCTGCAAAGCAGTTTGCGGCACGGCCTGGGGGCGGGCCAGCCGGAATTGCCCGAGTTCTTGGAAGTGGACGCGGATTGGGTGCAGATTACGCGCGCCAGTGACTTGTGGGTGGATGCACTCGCGTTTGAAGAGGTTTTTTCGCAAGTGCGGGACGTGGCCGGAAACCTGCTCAGCCCCGCACAGGCGGCGTCCATCAAACAAGCCGTCGAATGGTATCAAGACGATTTGCTGATCAATTGTTATGAAGACTGGTGTCTATTTGAACGGGAACGCTTGCGCCACAACCTGCTGACCATGCTCGATAAGCTGATGGTGTATTGCGGACAAGCGCGGCGCTTTGAAGAAGGCATCACCTATGGCGAACGCATTCTGACGTGTGACCAGGCCCGCGAACACACGCATCGGGAGTTGATGCGTCTGCATTATCTGGCGGGCGACCGCACCGCCGCCTTGCGGCAGTATCGCCATTGCGAACAGATTTTGTGGACGGAGTTGGGCGTCAAACCAGCCCGCCACACCAGCCAAGTCTACGAACAAGTTTGCGCCGATTGCCTCGAAATTGCGACCACACCGCCCAAACCCGCCAACGCAAATGACACATCCACTACCCAACCTATGTTGGAATTGCTTACCCATTTCCAAGGCCTTTGCCAGGCCTTTGCCGCGCTCAATCACACGCTCGCGCACGAATTGAAAGAACTCGAAATCCGGTTGCGGGAACGCCATTAAAACGAAGCCAGCTTGCCAATTTGGCCTTTCATTCAACTGACCACGCGATTGGATCAGGCTTGTTGTGACAAGTGCCAGGCGACTGCCTGGAAACGTGCTGCGTAACGAGTGCGGCGAACCCGCTGTCAGTTCGCTTTTGATAAATGCTTGCTTGCATGCGTGCGCTGCTTGGCACAAGTAGCGCAACCCGCCGAGGTTGCGCGGCTTCGTGAGCTACAGGCCTGGCACTGTGGTTCGGCTGATGAAACCGTGCAACCTCGGCGGGTTGCGTTACGCCGCCTCTATCTCATTTTGTTCTCTGAGCGGCCTTTTCGCAAAAATGTCCCGCCATCAAATAATATTTTGCCAGCCTCGGCATTTTAGACGGCTGCGAGACGCTGCGCAGACGGATAGCAAACACCCTCCTGTTATTCATCACAATGCGCCAAAACAAAGCTGAGTCCGACAGTGTGGCGCGCGCACTGAGGTCGCGATTGGGCCAGCCCAAGACCTGGGTTGGTATGGTTGCCTGGGGGTGAGTGTTTATGGATTCGGGCGAGTCTTCGATTCATTCCTTCATCGTCAGGCTCTGGCTCGAAACGCCCGTTGGCGCAGCCGGTGAAGCGCAGTGGCGCGGACGCATCGTTCACGTTCCCAGTGGTGCTTCGCGGTACTTTGATGATCTGCAGGAAATGCTGGGCTTCATCCGGGCTTATCAGATGACCACGCCGCCCCCCGGCAGCCCCGCCGCTCCGGCGGCGACAGCATTGCGCGCGGAACCCTGGTGGCGGCGCTGGTGGCGCGGGCGGGGCTGAGCCAAGAGAACCGAAAACATTGAACGGAGAAATGTGTAGTGGGGACTTATCACGCGATTGCGGCCACCAGCAAAGCCATCATCGAATCGTTGCGCCACGCCTGTCCGCGCCCCGAATTTGAGAGCGCCGCGTTTGAGTTGTACCAGTCCAGCAATTTTCAAAGCCCCATGACCGAGGGGGTTTCGCTGTATCTATATCGCGTCGGCACCAGTTTGCGCCGCAACCTGCCGCCGCGCGTCGGCCCCTTTGGCGAACAATACCGCCCGCCGCTGCCGCTTGATCTTTATTACTTGTTGACCGCGTGGGGGCGGACGGCGGAACGGCAACAGTTTTTGCTGGGTTGGGCGATGAGCGAAATGAACGATACGCCGATCTTGCCGGCCACCGTGTTGAACCATTATTTGCAAGCGCCGGAGGGCGATGTCTTTCACGCCGACGAAGAGATCACACTCACCTTTGAACCGCTCACGTTGCAGGACATGGCGAATCTCTGGGAACCGTTGAAGCCCAATTTGCAGGCTTCGGCCAATTACGTCGTGCGCATGGTGGCGCTCGATTCGCGCGTGCGGGTGAATGAATTCGCGCCCGTGCAAACGCGCGAGTTCGCTTATGTGAACGGAGGGCGGGCATGAGCCTGGCCGTGTTGTTGCCCGAGTTGCGCGAGTTGGAACGGCAGACCATGACCGCGCCACTCGGCTTGCGTTTTCGCGACAATGCCACTGGCGCAGTGGTCAACGAAGGGCTGAGTGTTTCGGCCTGGGCCGTCGCGCAACCGGCCAGCCGACGCACGGCGCGCGCCAGTTACTCCGGCGTTTATCACCTCGCCAATTTGCCGGGCTTGCGCGCCGCCGAACAGGGGCGCGGCGATGACGCTTTTTGGCAAGCCGTCACCACGCAGCCTTTCATGGTTGAAGTCGTTGACCAGTGGGAACGCTTTCTGCCCTTTCGCTTTGAACTGGCCGCTCCACGACGCGGCGTTTATGCGGGCGAAGACTTGCTGACGGATTCGCCGCCGCAACAGCCGCCGGGCATTCCGTTGTTTTCCGCCGCCACACGCGGCGTGCCGTCGGCGCTGGCGGTGGCGCGCGCCACCTTGTTCGATCCGCTCAACCAGCGTCCGGCGGCGTGGGCCTTGATTGAGTTGCAATTTGGTGGACGGCTATTGGCGCGCAGTTTCGCCGATGCGCAAGGGCAGGTGACCTTGCTCTTTCCGTATCCTGATTTGCAAACCAATCCGTTGATCGCGCCCGCTTCGCCGCCGTTGAGCGGGCCGTCGCTGCGGAACCAGCAGTGGACATTGCAATGGCGCGCGCGCTATGAACGTTTGCCGGCAGTCGCCCCCGTGCCCGGCGCTCTGGCGTTGCCCGATGGCCGCGCGCTGCTGGCGCAACAGCCCGCGCAATTGTGGGCGGACGCGGCGCGCACACAGGCGTTTGCTGGCACGGCGTTGAAATTCGGCGAGGCGGTCATTGCACGCTCGCGCGACTTTACCCACGATCCGCTCAGGGGCGAACCCCTGCCATCATTGTTGATTACTCCGGGTTGATTACTCCGGCGCCCTGATGTTGTTGGGCGGCGCAGCCCGCAAAGTCCAAATAGGAGGAAGTGAAATGCCAGAGTATTTAGCTCCCGGTGTTTATGTCGAGGAAGTTTCCTTCCGTTCCAAATCCATCGAAGGCGTGAGCACCACGACCACCGGTTTCGTGGGGCCGACGCGCTATGGCCCGACCGATTTGGAGCCTGAAATCATCACCAGCCTGGCCGCCTTCGAGCAGGTGTATGGCGACCGCCAGCAACTCAAATTCGGCGCGAGCGACACGGCGCTCAACCCGCAGCACAATTACATGTGGCACGCGGTGCGCGGATTTTTTGAGAATGGCGGGCGGCGTTTGTATGTCTCGCGCGTGTTCAATGCGCGGGGCAGCGGTGATGACGGGCGCGCCCACGGCAGCCTGGGCAGCAGCGGCAATGCCGTCACGTTCAAAGCGCGTTTTGCCGGCGCGGCGGGCAAGATGCGCGTGAGCGTCCGCGCCAGCCTGGGTCAAAACGTGTTTGGCGAAGACCCGGACAATCCGGGCGCGGGCCGCGTCGTCGCGTTGCTCGAACACGATGTCGTTTGGATCAGCGATGTGCAAAGCCCGGTCACCAGCCCGCCCGGCGGCGGCAATCTCTATTTGGTCAGCCGCGACACGCAAGGCTGGGCCTTCAAAAACGGCACGACGACCCTGCGCGTGAGCGATCTGCAACCGCTGGATGATCAAGTGCGCGCCGTCACGTTGAGCGTCACCGTGACGCCCAGCGACCCTGAACAGTTACCCGCCGTGTGGAGCGAGTTGCCGCCTGATCCGCAGCACGAACGCGCGGGCGCGCGAGATGGTTTCGCCGAACGTTTTGCCGAAGAGCCAGCCAATCGGGCGTTGAAACGTTCGCTGCCCATCGTGGTCGTGTTGGACACGGCGCTGGATGACGGCCTCAAAGTATTGGACGCGCTATTCGGCACCAGCAACTTGCTCAATACCTGGGACACTGCCGGAGCCGCCACGGACACGGGGCGCTTGGATGCGTTGGCTAAAACCTACAGCGTCAGCGTCAATCTGGATGGCGGCAATGATGGCCAGCGGCCCGATGCGGGCGCGTATGAAGGCGAATATATCGCCGCCAAAAAGGTGAAGACCGGCCTGATGGCTTTTGAGGATTTGGAAGACATCTCGATTGTCGCCGCGCCAGGCGCGACCTTCGGTTTGGAAAACGGCTATCGCGCCGATGCGATGACGATCACCAGCAAACTGATTTCGCACGCCGAACGCATGCGCTATCGCATCGCCGTGCTCGACAGCGGCGACGGCCAAAGCGTCGGCCAGGTGCGTGCCCTGCGCGCGCGCTTCGATTCCAAATACGCCGCGCTCTATTACCCCTGGGTGCGCGTGCTCGATCCGGTCACGCGGCGCGAAATCAATTTGCCGCCGAGCGGCTTTGTGGCGGGCATCTATGCGCGCAACGACACCGAACGCGCGGTCTATAAAGCTCCGGCGAATGAGGTCGTGAGCCTCGCCATCGGCTTCGAGGCCATGCTCAGCAAAGGCGAGCAGGAAGTGCTCAATCCCGAAGGCGTCAACTGCTTCCGCTTTTTTGAAGGGCGCGGTTTTCGGCTCTGGGGCGCGCGCACAATCAGTTCCGATCCCGAATGGAAGTACGTCAACCTGCGGCGCTATTTCGCCTATCTCGAACGCTCGATTGATCGCGGCACGCAGTGGGCCGTGTTCGAGCCGAACGGCGACGCGCTCTGGGCCAACGTGCGCCGCACCATCGAAGATTTCATGCTCAACGAATGGATGAACGGCGCGCTGCTGGGCGACCGGCCCGAAAAGGCTTTCTTCGTCAAATGCGACCGTTCGACGATGTCGCAAAACGATCTGGACAACGGGCGGCTGGTCTGTCTGATCGGCGTGGCGGCGCTGCGGCCCGCCGAATTCGTCATCTTCCGCATCGGCCAGTGGACGGCGGATCGCAAGGTGTGACGTCGCCTGGCGACACGCTGAAACGAGAAAAAGATGCTGGATGCTGGATGCTAGATGCTAGCGGCCACCCACCAGCATCTAGCATCCAGCATCTTTCCGAAGGAGCAACGCAATGGCTGAATTACGCAAAGATCGTCCGTATGTGCAGTTCAACTTTTTAGTAGACCTGGGCAATGGCGACACCGAAGGCCCGGATGCCGGCTTTCAGGAAATCAGTGGCATCGGCATGGAAGTGACGGTCGCCGAATACCGCACCGGCAACGCGCGCGAAAACAGCGTCAAGAAAATCACCGGCCTCAACAAAGCGACCGATGTGACGTTCAAACGCGGCGTGATCGGTTCGCTGGCGCTCTATAACTGGCTCAACGAGATTCGCAACGGCGATCAGAACCAGCGCCGCACCGTCACCATCCATCTGCAAAACGAAGATCACACCCTGAACGTGATGACCTGGGTGCTCAAGGATGCGCGCATCATCAAACACACCAGCGGCCCGCTCAATGCCAAAGGCACCGACGTCGCGATGGAAGAAATGGTGCTCGCTTATGAGCGGTTGGAAATGAAGTAGCTCTTTTTGGAGTGCGGCGGCTCGACGCCGCTTTTGAATGGCCGCAGCAAGAATAATCATTGGCGGTTTGTATTGCCGTGGCTGTTCTGCTCTTTCAGCGCGCGAAACGCCATAGGCATAACAAAGCGGCGTCGAGCATCACAGCATTGGCGCACTCCAAAGGCTGCGCCAAAGTACGGAGCAAATTCCGATGACTATCTCGACCGTGCGCCGCTTACCCGGATTCCGTTTTGAGCCGCGCGCGCCGCAATTGACCGAAGCCTTGCCGCGTATGGACGTGGCGATTCTGGTCGGCTTCGCGGCGGCAGGCCCGCTCGACGTGCCGGTGGCGGTCGAAGATTTCGCGCAATTCACGGCGGTCTTCGGCGGACGATTGCCGCTGGCCTGGGATGCGGCGCACGGCACGCAGGTGCACGCCTATCTGGCCCCGACGGTGAAAGCGTTCTTTGACAACGGCGGGCGGCGCTGTTGGGTGATTCGCGTTGCGGGCGAAGATGCGCGGCGCAATTTTTTCCCGCTGCCGGGCCTGGCCGCAGCCACGTTTGACGCGCACGGCAACCTGCAAAGTGTTCAACCTGCCTATGCCCGCGCCCGTGCGGTCGGCAGTTGGTCGGATGGCTTGCGCGTCAGCGCCACACTATTGAGCACGCGGTTCAACGCGGCGTCGCTGGTCTGGCCAGCGTTGCAACTCGAATTGGAAGCGGACGCTGCCAGCGTGCAAGCGGGCGATCTGTTGCGACTGACATTTGCGGATGCGGATTTGGTCGCATTTCTGGAAGTGCAAACGGTCGAGGTCTTGCCGCGCTCGACAGCGGCAGAACGCGCCAAGGTGCGCATCACAGGCGGGCAGGTGCTGTGGGGCCGCACCAGTTTGGCAGACAGTCCGCCGCTGGCAACGCACGCCGGCCAGGCGGTTTTATACGACCCGGCCAGCAATGACGCGGAGTTGCCGCAACGGCAGACGACCGGGCGGCGCGAATATACGCCAGTCTTGAGTAACGCGCCCGTCGCCGCCGAATTGCTTGAAGATGCCACGGACACAGGCCGGTTCACTGTCGCGTTGCAACTGCCCTTGGCCGCGCTGCCCGCGCCAGGTTCATTGCTGCGGCTGGAATTTGGCGGTGAGCAATTGTTGCTGGTGGTGGCTGACACGCGGGTTATTGATACAAAGGACTCGCCGCCACAGACGGCCACGTGCGTGAGCGGGCCGGGGTTGTGGTTGTTGTCTGCCGCGCCCGCTACTGCGCCAGGGCCGCTGACGGCGGTCGAAAGTTTAACGCTGGAACTGTGGGCGCAAACGGAAGCCGCTGATGCGCAACGGCTCGGCGATTTGGGCTTGACCGCCGGGAGTGCGCGCGCTTGGGGCGCGTTGCCCACCGATGAGCAGCTTTATCAAAACCCGCTTTCGCCCTTTGAACGCCAGCGCGTCGAGACGGCTTTTGACAACGAACGGCTCGCAGCCTGGCGCACGCAGGATCAACGGCGCTTTCCGCTGGCCGGGCACAGTACTGCGGCGTCATTTACCTTCCCGCTCGCGGCGCTCGTGACGCCGCAATGGTATTTGCCCGCACTCAAACGCCACGATCTGGCGCTCGAACGCGACGGCCTCGCGCACTTTGACGCGACGCTGTTTCTGGATCGGGACATCACCGAAACGGGCGTGCACAACCTGCTCAACCAGGCCGATCAGTTGCGCTATTTGAATCCCGTGCCGCGCGCCTTGCGCGGCTTGCACGCGGCGCTGGGTTTCGGTGACTCGACGCTGGTTGAAGAGGCCACGTTGATCGCCGTGCCCGATGCAGTGCATCGCGCCTGGGATAAACGGGTTGAACCAGCTTTGCCGCAACCGTTGCCGCCCGTGCCGGAACCAGCGCCTGCCGCCCAACCGCTCTTCCAACAATGCGACCAGCAGACGTTGCCCGCGCCCACGGCGTTGACCGTCACGCACGCATTGGCGCAAAACGTTTTTACGCTCACCTGGCAAGCCGCTGCGGCGGCGCGCAGCTTTAGCGTGCAAGAAGCCACGCGCCCCGATTACAGCGACGCCGTCACGCTCTGGCAAGGCGCAGAAACGCAACTGACTATCACGGATCGCACGCCCGGCGATTATTTCTATCGCGTGCGCGCCAGCGATGACTGCCGTGAAAGCGGCTGGTCAATCGGCGTCGCGGTGCGCGTGCCCGTGGCGAATGAATTTGAATTGGTTCCCGCAAGCGCGTTCAAGCCGGACACCTTGCTGGCGGTGCAACGTGCGTTGTTGCGGATGTGCGCGGCGCGCGGTGATTTGCTGGCGGTGCTGGCGCTGCCCGAACAGTTCGATACACCGGCGGCGCTGAGCTATCAGGCCTTGCTCAATCCGGCGGGCGCGGCTCCGGCGTTCACGCTGGATTTCGGCGGCGTGCACAAACTGAGTCTGCCGTTGGATGCCGGTGAAATGCGCGCGTTGAGTTATGCCGCGCTCTATCACCCCTGGCCGTTCGTGCAAACCACCACGCAGCCCGTTGCTATCCCGCCCGATGGTCTGGCGTGCGGCGTACTGGCGGCGCGCGCGCTGAATCGCGGGGCCTGGATCGCCCCCGCCAATGAATTGTTGCGCGGCGTGGTCGCGTTGACACCGCCCATTGCGCGCGCGCAGTGGCTGGATTGGCAGAGCGCGCAACTCAATCTCTTGCGCCAGGAAGCGCGCGGCTTTGTCGTGCTCAGCGCCGACACCCTGAGCCGCGACGAAGACCTGCGGCCCATCGGCGTGCGGCGTTTGCTGATGCTGTTGCGGCGGCTGGCGCAACGTTTGGGCGCGCGCTACGTTTTCGAGCCGAATGACGAAAGCTTTCGGCGCGCGGTGCAACGCGGCTTCACGGTGCTGCTGGATGATCTGTTCGCGCGCGGCGCATTTGCGGGCGATACACCGGCGACGGCCTATCAAGTCGTGGCCGACAGCGCGCTCAATGCTTTGCAGCAGGAACAAGGGCGCTTCACGGTCGAACTCAAAGTGGCGCCCTCGTTGCCGCTGACCTTTTTGACGTTGCGGGTTATTCAAACCGGCGACCGCACGCGCGTGATCGAAACCGGCGCGGCGATTCGCTGAAGGCTGACGTTGTGAACTGCCACAGAGGCACAGAGCCACAGAGCGAAAGTGAGGGCCTCTTTTAGCGATTTGCACTTGTGTGCGACCCGGCAAGTTGTAGGGCAGGTTTTCAACCTGCCTTACGCTGGTAGCGCGCGCGGGCCTGATCGCACACAACAGCAAACCGCTATATGTCTCAGGCATTTTCTTAGTGCCTCTGTGGCAGCCTTGGTAGGAGATGGATAGGGCAGATGGCAAACACCGCCAATGAAAGCACTGTGTATCCCTTCACCGCGTTCAATTTCGCGGTCGAAATCAACGTGCCCGACGTTTCGTCAAAAGTGTGCAGCGCGGCCTTTGCCGAATGCGACGGTTTAGAGATGACGCAGGATGTGAAGACGATTCGCGAGGGCGGCAACAACGGCAGACAGATTCGCCTGAGTGGCCCGGTTAGTTACGGCACGCTGACGCTCAAACGCGGGATGACGGACAACTTCGATTTGTGGATGTGGTTCAACCGCGTGCTGACGCAACCCGCGTTGCGCGCCGATGCCGAAGTCGTCTTGCTCGCGCCCGATGGCCGCACCGAACGCGCGCGCTTTGTGCTGTCGCGCTGTCTGCCCATCAAGCTCAAAGCGCCGCCCTTCAATGCCAAAGAAGGCATGGTCGCGATTGAAGAGATGCAACTGGCTTATGAAATGCTGACGTTCAAACTGCCCGCATAAGGGAGCGCTGCCATGCCTGAATCAGTGAATTTACAAAAAGCCCAGCTTACCGAAATCGAATTCCTGCCCAACGGCAATGTGCGCGATGGCCAGAAAAAGGTGACGGTGCAGTTCAATCCTGAAACCCTCAAGCTCAGCTTCGCCAACCAGGTCGTTGAGGCGAGTAGCGCCAGTGGCAGCAACCAGCAAAGCTCTGGCGCAGGCAGTCAGAGCGCGGGCACGGCGGGCCGTCAATTCGTCGGCGCGGGCACGACCAAGCTGGCCTTGCAACTCTGGTTCGACGTCACCGCGCCGCAGCCGGAAGGCGGTGTCTCGAATGCGCCCAGCGCGAAAGGGCAAGTGGACGACGTGCGCAAGCTGACGCAAGAGGTCGTGTTTTTCATCACGCCCAAACAGTCGCCGCAAAAGCCGGCTGAGTATTCACCGCCGGGCGTGCGGTTCAGTTGGGGGTCGCTGATTTTTGAGGGCGTGCTGGATTCGCTCGAAGAGTCGCTCGAATTCTTTTCCAGCGAGGGCAAGCCGTTGCGCGCCAGCATGTCGCTCAACCTCTCGCAACAAAAGATTCTGAGCACCAACTTCGGCGCTAATCCCGCGCCGGACGGGGGCGCATTAGCAGGCACGCAACCGCTGACCACGGCGGCGGCAGGCGCTACGTTGCAAGGACTCGCCGCCCGCGCGGGCCTGGGCGACAACTGGCAAGCCATCGCCGCCGCGAATGGCATCGAGAACCCGCGCCAGTTGCAACCAGGGCAACTGGTCAATCTGAACGTGGGGCTTTGACGCACGGCATTGCTGGTGCGGTACCGCGCGCGTGAGCAAGCGGTGATAGCGCTGCTACGCCATTTGATACGAGTTAGCACACCGCTTGCTCACGCGCGCGGTA
>JACPYM010000124.1:25560-32598 GCA_016196035.1 Acidobacteriota bacterium
GCTTGCTCACGCGCGCGGTACCGCACCGAGGAGTAAACGATGGCCGTCGTCATTCATGATTTTGAAGTTGAAGTGCAACCTCCCACGCAAGCCGGCGAAGGCCGACAACAAGCCGCGGCACAACCGCCGCCGACCGATGCACAAACGATTGTGCGCGTGCTCGAACGCCAGCAAGAACGCGAGGCGCGCGTGTTGGCGCATTGAGGCTGAGTCGTTATGTCGAATCGTTCCACATTACGCGCCACGCAACCCACGCTGAGCCTTGCGGGTGAGGAAAAGCCTGCGCTCTCGAGCGCCTTGCTGAGCATGTTGCTGGAAGAAAACACCGACGGGCTCTTTCGTTGTGAAGCGTTGTTTGGCAATTGGGGCGCGAGCGGGCAGGGCGCGGGCTTTCTCTATTTTGACCGCCGCACGCTCGATTTCGGGCAGGAGTTGCAAGTGAAATTCGGGCAGGACGTAGCGTTCACCGGACGCATCAGCGGCCTCGAAGCCAATTACCCTGAAGACGGCGCGGGCACGCCCGAATTGAATGTGTTAGCCGAAGATCGTTTGCAGGATTTGCGCATGACGCGCCGCACGCGCAGCTTCGAGGATGTCAGCGACGCCGATCTGTTGCGCCGCTTTGCCAACGAACACGGCTTGCAACCGGAGATCAACGTGAACGGCCCGACGCACAAAAGCCTGGCCCAGGTTAATCAGAGCGATTTGGCCTTTCTGCGCGAACGCGCCCGCGCAATTGATGCCGAACTTTGGGTCGAAGATCGCAAACTCTTTGCGCAATCGCGCGCGCGGCGTGGCCAGGACACTTTGCAACTGACCTACAAATTCAATCTGCGCGAATTCAGCGTGCTGGCTGATCTGGCGCGCCAGGCGACCGGCGTCACCGTCAGTGGCTGGGATGTCGCGGCGAAAGCTGCGCTTTCCCACGAAGCCACCAAAGACGCCATTGGCAATGAACTCAATGGCGATCTGAGCGGCGTGCAATTGCTGGCCGACAAATTCGGCACACGCCGCGAAGCGCTCACGCACACCGTCCCGCTAACGGGCGAAGAGACTCAGGCCGCCGCCGAGGCCTGGTTCCGGCGCGGGGCGCGGCGCTTTGTGGTGGGGCGCGGCGTGGCCGAAACTCAAAAACGGTTGCGCGTGGGTGGCACGTTAGATTTGCAAGGGCTGGGGCCGCTCTTCAACGGCAAGTATTACGTTTGCGCGGTCAAACACCGCTTTGATCGTGTGCACGGATTGCGCACGGAATTTACGGTCGAACGGCCTGGTATAGGCCGAGGCTGAATTGAGTATGCGAAACACCGCTCTCGATTTGTTGTTGGAAGCGCGCGTGCCCACCGGCCTTGGCGGGTTGTGGTACGGCGTCTTTCCGGCGCTGGTCAGTGACATCCGCGATCCTGATGGACAAGGGCGCGTGAAAGTGTTGCTGCCATCGATTCCCGATACAGGCGACAGCCGTTACGAAGTCTGGGCGCGGCTCGCGACCCTGATGGGCGGCGACAATCGCGGCAGTTGGTTCATTCCCGACGTGAATGACGAAGTGCTGGTGGCATTTGAAGGCGGCAATCCGCGCCGCCCCTATGTTATCGGCGCGCTCTGGAATGGACGTGACCGCGCGCCCGAAACGATGGACGGCGCGGGCAACAATCACCGCAAGGTGCTGCGTTCGCGCAACGGCGTCAAAGTCACGCTCGATGACACCACCGGGCAGGAAAAAATGGTGCTCGAAACGCCGGGCGGGCAAAAGATCACGCTGAAAGATGGCCCCGGTTCTATCGAGGTCGTGGATAGCAACGGCAATTCGGTGAAGCTGGAAAGCGCGGGCATCACCATCAACGCGGCGGCCAAAGTCACGATCAGCGCCAGTCAGATTACGCTGCGCGCGCCCATCGTGTCGGTGGACGCGGGCAACACCAACATCAGCGGTGTCACGCGCACCGATACGCACATCAGCAACAGCGTCATCAGCGCGTCGTATACGCCGGGCGCAGGCAACATTTGGTAACAGACATCAGGCAGGACTTACACAAGGATTTGCCACAGAGGCACGGAGACACAGAGGAAGACAGAGAGCGCCAACAAAACTGTAAACAAGCTCCGTGTCTCCGTGCCTCTGTGGCTACCTTGCTCGCGTCCTGTAGGTAACAAATAACGATGATGCAGCATCAGGAACAATGGATTGCGCCCGCGCCGTTATGGGCTGGCTCAGGGCAAGAAGCGGCGGTGCGCGCGGCCTTCGCACAGCCCGCCATTCTGCGCTTCGCCTCGGATGCGTTTATGGAAGACGTTATGCGCATCCTGGCCCAAGACCCGCTGCAATTGAATGGCTTTATCGCGCAGCCCGAAACCTGGCGCGGCCCGATGCTGACGGGCCAGACGGCAACATTGTTGGTAGCGAAAACCGAGACCTCGGCGTTGGCGCGCAAACTTGACCGCTTGCGTGTCAACACCGAGCGTTTGCGCAAGCTGTCGAGTCCGACCGGCTTGAGCGAGACGCGCAGCGCCAGCGCCTTGCGCACAGTGGATGCGCCGCCGCCGCTCAAGCTCTATCAGCCCGCGCACCAGCGGCATTACCTGGTGAGCGCCTGTCTGATTTGCCAACTCAAAGGCTTGCCCGACCGCGTGGTAGACGAAGGCCAACAGGAGCGCGCGTTTTATGTGTTGCGGCGATTGTTGCCCACAGCCTTGCCGGTGGCGGGTGAACCGTTGGGCAGCGTGGATGCGCAGGCTTGGGACGAATACGCCTTCATTGTCACGCCCACCGGCAACGGCTGGCAGAAACTGGGCAGCGACCGGCAACGGCTGGCCGACGGCGAAGAGGAATTGGCACTCTTCGGGTTGAACTATACCGAAGACGATGGGCGGTCGCGGCGGTTGCTGGCGGGCGTGATTCCGGTCGGCAAACGCGAGCAATACATGGGCGCGGGGCTTTCAGCGGCAACGGCGGCGACGGCAGCGCCACCCACGGGAACGCCGCCGGTGACTGATCCGCGCGTGCGGCGGCTCTATACCGAATTGCGCGAGCCGTGGAAGCGTTTGCTGGAACGGGCGGCACAAGCCCATGCGGCGCTCACCGCGACGCCAGGGCCAGATACGGCGAATCCAGCGCAAACAATTCTGGATGCCTATCGCGACGTGCGCGAACAGTTGCAAACGGTTTCCTGGTACATGCTGCTCGATTTCGCCAAATACCTGCGCGAGCACTTTCCGAACGGCGTGCCCGCGCCGCTGACCACGCGGCTGCAAAGCGCCCGCTATCAGGCGCGCACATTCGCCGAAGCGCTCAGCTTGATACTGCCCTGGGAACAGCGGCTCGAAAACGAGGCCGCCCAGTCGTACAAAGAAGCGACTTCGGAATCCAACACCGCGTTGCCGTGGCCGAATTTCCGCTTCGCCTTTGCCGATGCCGGGGACGGTTCCGTGCTGACGCCCAGCGTGGACGCCGCACAGGTCTTCCACACACCTGAACGGCTGCAAGAGGAATTGAGCAAGGTGGATGAGTTTGTCGAAGCCGTGCGCGCCTTGCTGCCGCCGCTGCCAGCGCGGCAAGCCGCGCCACTCGCCACCCAAATGCCGTTGGATATGCGCGAAGGATGGTTTGTATTGCGCTGCATCTGGGTGACGCCGAATTGCGGGCCGTTGCATCCGCCGCTGGTGAGTGCGGCGAGCGCGCCGTTTCAGATGGCGGGCTTTTTTGATCCCGATGCGCCCGCGCGTCCGATTCGCATTGCCTTGCCGTTGGATACGACGCCGGCGGGCTTACGCAAATTCGATAAGAACACGGCCTTCATGATTTCGGATGTGCTGTGCGGCCAGCTTGACCGCGTGCGCGGGCTGACGCTGGGCGATCTGGTGCTGAGCGTCTTGCCGTGGCCCTTTCACAAAGACTTGTCGGTGCCGGATGGCGGGCCGTGCGCGCCGGGCGGTTTGCCGGGCGGCGAGATGTGTTCGTTCTCGTTGCCGATCATCACGCTGTGCGCGCTGATTATGTTGATCGTGATCGTCAGCCTGTTGGATTTGATCTTCCGCTGGCTGCCGTTTTTCAGCATCTGTTTTCCGCTGCCGGGGTTCACGGCGGGCAAGCGGGGGAATAACTGATGAGCGAAGCCGGGCGTATTTTTGGCCGTGGCATCAGTTTCCCGCCGCGCCTCGGGCCGGATGGCCGCATGGTCTGGTCAGAGGGCGAGGACAACATCCGCGAAGCGATTCGCGTCATTCTGCTGACCGAAGAGCAGGAGCGGTTGCAATTGCCTGAATTCGGCGGCGGGCTGGGGCGTTTCCTGTTCGAGCCGAATACCGTGACGACGCGCCAACTCATCACCGAACGCATCACGCAGGCGCTGGAGCTTTGGGAACCGCGCATTCGCCTCGAGGCCGTCGCGGTCGAACCCGATACGACCGATCCGCAAGCCGCCATCGCGACCATCCACTACCGGTTGGTTGCCACTCAGGCGCGCGAACGAGTTTCGTTGAGTGTGAGTTTGAGTGGGGGCTAGCGGTCAGGGGCTGGGGGCTGGGGCCTAGGGGCTAGTGGTCAGCGCGAGAAACCTGACTGCTGACCATTAGCCCCTAGCCCCCAGTTCCTAGCCCCTAGCTCACAGCCCCTAGCCGGGAAATTATGCCAATACTGCTTCCAACCATTGATGACCGCCGCTATCGCGATTTGCGCGACGAAGTGCTGGCACGCATTCCGGCGCATACGCCGGAATATACGAACTTCAATGAGAGCGATCCGGGGGTCACGCTGATTGAGGCCTTCGCCTTTTTGACTGAGAACCTGCTTTATCGCAGCAATCAGATTCCCGAACGCAACCGGCGCAAATTTCTGCAACTGCTGGGCGTGCCGTTGCAACCGGCGACGGCGGCGCGCGGCCTGGTGACCCTCAACAACGAACGCGGTTCATTGGCCGCCGTCACGCTCAATCACGGCCTCGAAATCAATGCGGGCGCGGTGCCGTTCCGCACGACGTTGGGGTTGGAAGTGCTGCCCATCGAGGCGCAGTGCTTTTACAAACGCGCCTTCACGGGCGATGCCGACCGGCGGCAGCAACTGCGCGCGTATTACGATCAGCTTTACGCCTCATTCCTGCTCAATCCCTTGCAGAGCGAGTTGGAGCTTTACGAGAGCGTGCCTTTTCCCCAGCCCGGCAATGCGGGGCTGAATTTGGGCCAGGATACGCTCGACGGTTCGTTGTGGATTGCACTGCTTACGCGCGTGAGCGACCGCCCGGCCACCAATGACGACGCGGGGCGGCAGGCCTTGCGCGACGAGGTGCGTCACCAGATCGCCAATCACACGCTCAGCCTGGGGCTGGTGCCAGTGTTGGCCGAAGCCGCACGGCAACTCTTGCCCGGCGGGCCAGCCAATCCTGAAACGCAGCCTTTGTTTGCCTGGGAAATCCCCGCGCCGAATTTTCAAAAACTCAACGCGCGCGTGCTGCACGACGTGCTGACGCAACCGGGCATCGTGCAAATCACGCTGCCCGCCGACTTGGGCAAGTGGGATGCGCTCGAACCGCTGGAAGCAGGCGTAGGCGAATTGCCGCCGCCGCTCGACGACACGCAACTGAGCGACCGGCTCATCACCTGGATTCGCCTGCGCGTGGAAGGCCCCGCGCAAGTGAAGCTGCTGTGGGCGGGCATCAATGCGACGCTGGCCGATCAGCGTGCCGAAGTGCGCAATGAGCAATTGCCCAAAGGCATGGGCCAGCCCGATCAAGTGATTCAACTGGCGCGTCAGCCGGTGATTCCCGGCTCGGTGCGGCTATCGGTCACGCCGACTACGCAAACGCGCGAAGACGTCTGGGCTGAAATCGAAGACCTGACCGCCGCCGGCCCTGAAATCATTGCGCCCGATCCGCGCCTGCAACCGGGCGCGCCCTTGCCGCGCAACACGCCCAGCCAGGTCTATCGTCTGGATGCCGAAGCGGGCCGCCTCACGTTTGGCGATGGCTTTCGCGGCGCACGCTTGCCGCGCGATGCCACGGTGCGGGCCGATTACGCCTACAGCGTGGGGCGCGCGGGCAACGTCAACGTGGGCGCGATCAAGACGGGCGCGGCCTTGCCTGCGGGTTTCAAAGTGAACAATCCGGTGCGTACCTGGGGCGGAGCCGATGCCGAACAGGTTAGCGCGGGCGAGAAACAGATTGCGCGGTTTTTGCAACACCGCGAACGGTTGGTGACCGCCGAAGACTTCGACACGATTGCGCGCCGCACGCCCGGCATAGAGATTGGGCGGCTCGAAGTCTTGCCCGCCTACAACCCCGAATTGGGCAGCAACGAACCCGGTGATGCACCTGGCGCGGTGACCTTGTTGGTCATCCCGCAAAACGATCCGGCCAATCCTGAAGCGCCCCGGCCCGACCGGCTGTTTCTCAACACGCTTTGCGCCTGGCTCGACCAGCGGCGCCTGGTGACGACCGAAGTGTATTTGCGCGGCCCCGATTATCGCGACATTTGGGTTTCGGTAGGCATCAACGTCGTCGCGGGCGAGCGCAGCCTGGCCGAAGTGACGCAAGCCGTCGAACAGGAAATCAAACGCGCACTCGCGCCCTTGCCCGCGCCCGCCGCGCGCGAATGCGCCGAAGCGTTCGCGGGCTGGCCCTTGCGCAAGGCGGTAAACGCCTTGGAACTGATGGCTATCGTCAGCCGCGTGCCGGGGGTGATGCTGGTCAATGAACTGCTGCTGGGCGACCGCACGCTCGACAATTTGCCGCAACTCAATTTGACCGGTTTGCAATTGCCGCGACTGGCCGGGCTTTCCGTCACGTTGGGCAGGGCTGTGCCGCTGGCCCAATTGCGCAACGGGACAGGCGGCGGCACAGATACCGGTACCACAGGCAGACCGCGCCGGTTGCCGGTGCCGATTGCCGCGACGCAATGCAAGTAAGCTCTGAATCGCAACCACCGCAACCACCGAGGTTGCGGTAGTCAAGTGCAACTGCGGGCTTGGCCCTACGGTGTTTAGAGTTCCGCCTTTAGGCGGTCAGCGGCGCGCAGCGCCGGATTGACGCGCCTGCGGGCGCGCTGACCGCC